>JBLNFH010000357.1:0-10080 GCA_050263475.1 Deltaproteobacteria bacterium | reverse complement strand
GCACGCGGTCCTGCGGCGCGGCCCGCAGCTTCAGGAGCACCAGCTCGCGGTTGATCACGTTGGCGTGGGTGACGTCCTCGGTCTTCGGGATCTCGGTGATCTTCTCGATCTGCCGGAGGATCTGCTCGATTTTGCTTTCCTCCTCGTGGGGAAGCGAGATCGTCATCCGGCTGATATCGGGGACGTGCGTATGCCCGACGGTGATCGTCTCGACGTTGTATCGCTTCTTCCGGACGAGGGAGAGCAGCTTGTACAGCACGCCCGGCTGGTTGTGGGCGTACGCCAGGATCGTGTGAAGCTTCTTCCGCTTCATCGGGTGACCCTCATGTCGGAAAAGCGCGACCCGGACGGGATCATCGGAAGGATCATTTCCTCCATGTCCGTAACTACCTCGACCAGGTAGGCTCCCTCGTGATGCATCGCGCGCTTCAGCGCCGGCACGAGCGCCTTCCCTTCCTTGACCCTCTCCCCGGCGATCCCATACGCCTTGGCCAGGGCGATGAAATCCGGGTTCATCACCGGGGTGCCGACGAACCGGCTCCCGTGGAAGAGGTCCTGCCACTGGCGTACCATCCCCAGGAAATTGTTGTTGAGCAGGACGATTTTCAGATCGATCTTCTGCTCCATGATGGTGCCCAGCTCCTGGATGTTCATCTGGAAGGAGCCGTCCCCGACGATCACCCACACCCGCTCCCCGGGCCGTGCGAACTTCACCCCCATCGCCGCCGGGACCGAAAACCCCATCGATCCCAGCCCGCCGGAATTGAACCAGGTGTTGAACCGATGGAACCGGTAATACCGCGCCGCGAACATCTGGTGCTGCCCGACGTCCGCGACCACGTTGTCCCTTCCCTCCGTAAGCTCCGACAGTTTCCGGATCACGCTTCCCATCAGGAGGCTCTTATTGTTCCCCCGACCGTTCTCGCTGTTCACGGGATCCAACCGTTCCCACTCCCTGCGGTTATCGGTCGCGAAGGCGTACCACTCCTTGTAGGGCTTGGGCTCCACGACCTTCGCCATTTCCGCCACGGCCGGTTTCAGGTCGCTGTAAACGGCGACGGTAGCCCTCACGTTTTTATTGATTTCGGAGGGATCCTGCTCCACGTGGATCACGGAAGCGTTTTTCGCGTATTCGTCGAGCTTCCCCGTCACCCGGTCGTCGAAGCGCATCCCCAGCGCTACGATGAGGTCGGCATGCTCGATCGCGCGGTTGGCCTCGACCGTCCCGTGCATGCCCATCATCCCGAGGCATTGGGGATGGTCGGACGGGAGGGCGCTGATTCCATGCAGCGTGAAGGAGAACGGCATTTTCGAGCGCTCGATGAACCGCCGAACCTCGGCTCGAGCCTCCGACTGGATGACGCCGTGCCCGACGAATACCACCGGCCGGTTCGCCGAGGCGAACAGCTTCTTCACATGGGCCAGCTGCTCCCTGCCGATCCCCGGCGGGGTCGGGACGGGATAACGGATCGTCGTGTCGAAACCGTCGTCGGGTACGACGGCGTTCGCGATATCCTTGGGAAAATCGATGTTGACCGGCCCCTTGCGACCGTTGTTGGCAAGGTAGAACGCCTCCTTCACTACCCGGGGGATCTCGTGCGGATCGTCCAGGATGTAGGACTGCTTCGTGACCGGGACCAGCATGCCGATGATGTCGCTTTCCTGGAACGCGTCGGTGCCGATCACCGAGGTCGCGACCTGCCCGGTGATGGCGACCATGGGGATGGAGTCCAGGTGCGCATCCGCGATCCCGGTCATCAGGTTGGTGGCCCCGGGCCCCGAGGTGGCGATGCACACGCCGGCCTTCCCGGTGGCCCTGGCCATCCCCTGCGCCGCGAACGCCGCCGCCTGCTCATGGCGGACCATGATGTGCCGCAGCCGGGGAAACTTGGGGAACGCATCGTACACCGGCATGATCGCGCCGCCGGTGTATCCGAACAGGTAGGTCACCCCCTCCTCCACCAGGGACCGGCACATCAGCTCCGCTCCGGTGATGGTTTTTTTCCGTCGATCCTTGGCCATTCTCCCCGCTCCCTTCCTAATCGGTCACCGCGCCCTTCGAGGCGCTCCCGACGAGCCGTGCGTATTTCCCCAGGACCCCGTGCCGGTACTTCGGCTCCGGGGCCTTCCACCGGGAGAGGCGGTCCGCGATCTCCGCGTCGCTCGCCTCCAGGGAGATCGACCTTTCCCCCGGATGGATGATGATCCGGTCCCCCTCGCGGACGATCGCGATCGGGCCCCCCTCCTGGGCCTCGGGGGCCACGTGCCCGACCATGATCCCGTGCGTCCCGCCCGAGAACCGCCCGTCGGTGACCAGCGCGACGTCCTTGCCCAGCCCCGCGCCCATCAGGGCGGCCGACGGGGAAAGCATCTCCCGCATCCCGGGCCCGCCTTTCGGGCCTTCGTACCGGATGACGAGCACGTCGCCCTTCCGCACCTTCCCGGAAAGGATCGCGTCCAGGGCGTCCTCTTCCCGGTCGAAGACCCGGGCGGGGCCCGTGTGATGGTCCAGCTCTTTCCCGGAGAGCTTCAGGACCGCGCCTTCCGGCGCGAGGTTCCCGTAAAGGATCGAGATGTGCCGGCCGGGCGGCGCAAAGGCCTCGTCGGGCGCGGCGAAGATGTCCTGCCCGGCGGGGCGGGGCTTTGCCCCGGCAAGATTCTCCGCCACCGTCTTCCCCGTGACGGTCATGCAGCCGCCGTGGAGCAGCCCCGCGCGAAGCAGCGTTTGCATCGCCATCGGGATGCCGCCGATCCGGTCCAGGTCGGCCATGACGTATCGTCCGAAGGGCTTGAAATTGCCCAGGAGGGGAACCTTCCTCCCGAGCTCCTGGAAATCGTCCAGTTCCAGCGGCACCCGCGCCTCGTGGGCGAGCGCGAGGAGGTGCAGGATCCCGTTCGTCGATCCGCCGAGCGCCATCATCACGGCGATGCCGTTCTCGAACGCCTCCCGGGTCGCGATATCGCGGATCCGTATCCCGCGCCGCAGCAGCAGGAGCAGCGCATGGGCGGTGTCGGCGCAGTCCTTCCGCTTGTCCCCGGAGATCCGGTTCCGGCGGTCGACCGCGGCGTGGGAGGCGGAACCCGGGACGCTCAACCCCATCGCCTCGATCACCGAGGCCATGGTGTTGGCCGTGTACATCCCCCCGCAGGAGCCCGCGCCGGGGCAGGAATGGCACTCCACCTGGTGCAGCTCCTCGCTCGTGATCCTTCCCGCCGCGTGGGCCCCGACCGCCTCGAACGCGCTCACGATCGTGAGGTCCTCCCCGCGGTACCGGCCCGGCAGGATCGTCCCCCCGTAGAGCGTCAGCCCGATCCCGTTGTTCCGAAGGATGGGCATGAGCGCTCCGGGAATGCTCTTGTCGCAGCCGGACAGCGTGACGATCCCGTCCGCCGCATATCCTTCGTGCATGGTCTCGATGCAGTCCGCGATGAGGTCGCGCGACATAAGGGAGTATTTCATGCCCTCCATCCCCATCGTCTCCCCGTCGCTGATGACCGGCGTGCCGAAGAGGAACGGCTTCCCCCCGGCTGCGACGATCTCCCGGAAAAGGAGGTCGCCCACTTTCCGGAGGTGGTCGTTGCAGGGGGTCGCGTTCGTGAAGGGACAGGCCAGCGTGACGATCGGCTTGGAGAAATCGTCATCCGAGAAATCGACGGCGCGAAGCATCGCCCGGGCGGCCGCCCGCCGGGCCCAGTCCGCCCCCCCGGGCGTACCGGTCAGCAGGCCGCTTCGATGCTTCAATGTGCCATCCGTCATGGGGGTCCCCGGGAGCCGCGGCTTCATTCGTGGATTCGGCGCGTTCCGCCCCGCGCCGTCTGCGGAAATTGCAGGAAAATAGATGCCCCGGGCGGGGGGGGAGTTTCCCCGGCCCCAAAGAAACCGGACCCCGGTCGTCGGCATCGTCATTCCTATGACAACGATTTTCAGGAAGATCTGGGACCGGCACGTGGTGGCGGAACGGGATGACGGGACCTGCCTTCTGTACATCGACCGGCACCTGATCCACGAAGTGACGAGCCCGCAGGCCTTCGAGGCCTTGAGGCTTGCCGGCAGGAAGGTGCGCCGCCCGCTGTCCCTGCTGGCGGTGCCGGACCACAACGTGCCCACCTCGCCGGACCGTCTGGAACGGATCGAGGATCCGGACAGCCGGAAGCAGATCGAGGCGCTCCGGGAAAACGCCAGGTCGGCGGGGATCACCCTCTTCGACATCGACGACGTCCGGCAGGGGATCGTCCATGTCACCGGCCCGGAAAACGGCCTGATCCTGCCCGGGATCACGGCGGTGTGCGGCGACTCCCACACCGCCACGCTCGGCGCCTTCGGCGCGATCGCATTCGGGATCGGCACCTCGGAAGTGGAGCACGTCCTTGCGACGCAGACGATCTGGCAGAAGCGGCCGCGGGAGATGCGGATCGAGGTGACGGGCGTTTTGGGGCAGGGGGTCACGGCGAAGGACGTGATCCTGTCGGTCATCGCGAAGATCGGGGCCGCGGGAGGCACGGGGTACGCGATCGAGTTCGCCGGGGACGGGATCCGCCGGATGTCGATGGAAGGACGCATGACGGTCTGCAACATGACCATCGAGGCGGGCGCCCGCTTCGGGCTCGTGGCTCCCGACGAGACGACGCTGTCCTATCTCGAGGGGAGGCCTGCCGCCCCCGGCGGGGCGCTCTGGGAGTCCGCCGCGGCGGACTGGAGGACGCTGCAGTCCGATGCTTCCTCCCGTTTCGACCGGGAAGAGACGATCGACGCATCGCGCGTCGTCCCGCAGGTGACCTGGGGAACGAGCCCGGAGGATGCCCTTCCCGTGACCGGCGTCGTTCCGGACCCGGCCGACCATCCGGATCCCGGCGTCCGCGCCCGGAGGGAGCGGGCGCTCCGGTACATGGACCTGGCCCCCGGGACGCGGCTCACGGACATCCCGGTGGACAAGGTCTTCATCGGATCCTGCACGAATGCCCGGATCGAGGATCTGCGGCTCGCGGCGAATGTGGCGAAGGGACGGAAAGTGGCGGACGGCGTGACGGCCCTGGTCGTGCCGGGGTCCGGGCTGGTCAAGCGGCAGGCGGAGCGGGAAGGGCTCGACCGGATCTTCACGGAGGCGGGATTCCAGTGGAGGCTCCCCGGCTGCTCCATGTGCCTCGGGATGAACCCGGACCGCCTGAAGCCCGGCGAGCGGTGCGCCTCGACGTCGAACCGGAACTTCGAGGGGCGCCAGGGACCGGGGGGAAGGACCCATCTCATGAGCCCGATGATGGCCGCTGCCGCGGCGGTGACCGGAAGGATCACCGACGTGCGGGAGGTGCTGAAAGGATGATCGAGAAATTCACCGCCCTCAAGGCCGTTGCGATCCCGCTGGACCGGGGCAACGTGGACACCGACGCGATCATCCCCGCCAGGTTCCTCAAGACCATCCAGCGCACGGGCCTGGGCGTGGGGCTGTTTTACGCCTGGAGATACGACGAAAACGGCAACGAGGTGCCCGGCTTCCCGCTCAATCGTCCCTCCTGCCGGAACGGGAAAATCCTCGTCGCCGGGGACAATTTCGGCTGCGGCTCCTCGCGGGAGCACGCCGTGTGGGCGCTGATGGACTACGGGATCCGGTGCGTGATCGCGCCGTCCTTCAGCGACATCTTCTACGCCAACGGGCTGAAGAACGGGCTGCTGCCGGTTCGGCTTGCGGCCCACGTAGTCGGGGGGCTGATCGCCCTTCTCGAAACCTCTCCCGGCAGCGAAATCGCGGTGGACCTGTCCGCCCAGACGGTGACCGGCCCCGACGGCGCGACGCATCGCTTCGACATCGGGTCGTTCCCCAAGGAATGCCTTCTCAAAGGGCTGGACGAGATCGCGCTGACCATCGGCCACGAGGAGGAGATCGCCCGCTACGAGCGCGACGGGAAGGCGAAGACTCCCTGGCTCTTCCTGGACCTCTGATGCCCTTCGTTCCTTCCCTCGTGCCGCCGGAGCGGAGCCGGGATGCGTTGTGGTTCCTGTTCCACGGCGACTCGCTGCTGGTGGAGACCCGCGGGGACGAGATCGCGATCCCGCGATGGGTCGACCCGGCTTCACTGCGCCTGCGCCCGATCCGGACGCAATACCTGGGCGCCCTGGACGGCGAACCGTGCTACTCGGGGGAGCTGGCCGAAGCCGTTGCGCCGGAAGGGACGGCCTTCCGCTCCCTGCGCCCCCTCCTGGGAAGGCTGCCGGATCGGCTTTTCTCCCTGGCCGGCCGTGCCTTCCAGATCATGGACTGGGACCGGACCCATCAGTACTGTGGAAAATGCGGGGGGCGGACGGAGCCGCTGGAGGGAGAGCGCGCAAGAATCTGCCCCGGCTGCGGGACGCACTATTTCCCGCGCGTCAGCCCGGCCGTCATCGTCTCCGTGACCCGCGGACGGAAGATCCTCCTGGCCCACGCGCGCCGTTTCCCGTCGGTCTTCTACAGCGTCCTGGCCGGGTTCGTCGAGCCGGGGGAGACCTTCGAGGAATGCGTGCGGCGGGAGGTCCGGGAGGAAGTGGGCATCGAGGTGACGAACCTGCGGTACTTCGGCAGCCAGCCGTGGCCGTTCCCGCACTCCCTGATGGTGGCCTTCACGGCGGAATACGGCGGCGGGGAGCTTTTGCTCGAGGAAAAGGAGATCGTCCACGCCGACTGGTACGATCCGGAGGAAGTTCTCCGGCTCCGGATCCCGCAGGCGGAGACGATCGCCCGGCGGCTGATCGACCGGTTCCTTTCGGAGCACGCCCGGATTCAGCCGAGGAACAGGTCCGGGAGGAGCGGCGCGCCCGGCTCGACCGCGTAGCGGGAGAAGTCGCCCACCCCTTCGGCGGCGAGCACCTCCTCGTCGATGAAGAAGTTGCCGGTGCAGGCGCGGCTGTCCCGCGTCAGGATCGCATGCGCGGCGTCCGCCACGATCTCCGGCTTCCGGCAGTTCCGCTCCGCCGTCTCCCCCAGCATCGCCAGCGCCGCGGTGGCGATCACCGTCTTCGGCCAGAGGGCGTTCACCGCGACGCCCGCCGCGCGGAACTCCTCCGCCATCCCCAGGACGCAAAGGCTCATCCCGTACTTGGCGATCGTGTAGGCGCAATGGTCCCGGAACCACTTCGGATCGAGGGAGAGGGGCGGACTGAGATTGAGGATGTGGGGATTTTTCCCCTTCAGCAGGTACGGAAGGACCGCCTGCGACGCGGCGAAGGTCCCCCGCAGGTTGATGTCGAACATGAGGTCGAACCGCTTCATCGGCGTCTGGAGGGTGCCGGTCAGGCTGATGGCGCTGGCGTTGTTCACCAGGATGTCGATCCCTCCGAAGGCATCCACCGCCTTCGCCGCGGCCGCCGCGATCTGCTCCTCGAACCGGATGTCGACCTGCAGGGGAAGCGCCGTCCCCCCCGCCTCCTCGATCTGCCGGGCCGCGCTGAAGATGGTGCCGGGAAGTTTGGGGTGGGGAGCCGCGGTCTTCGCCGCGAGGATGATATTCGCGCCGTCGGCCGCCGCGCGCAGGGCGATCGCCTTCCCGATCCCGCGGCTCGCGCCGGTGATGAACAGCGTCTTGCCCGAAAGCGTGCCCATTGCCGCCTCCTGTCTCTTCCGGGGGATGGCGCCCCGGCCCCTGCCTACACCGCCCCGGCGCCGAACGTCCGGGACAGGTACCCCTTGAGGTCCTCCTCGAAGTTCCGCTCGAACCCGCCGCGGTACACGATCGTGGAGGCGATCTCGCTCGCAAGGATCGCGGAGCGGTACTTCCCCGGCAGCCGGGACACGCGCCTCCGGTAGTTCGGGTTGTCCCGGAGGAACCGGGGGAGGTGCGCAAGGAGGGCGTTCCGGTAGGGAGGTTTCCTGCACAGCTCCTGCCGCCGCTGGAAAAAGTCGAACAGGGTCGCGTAATGCCGGTTGATCTCCACGCTGATCGCGTCCGAGATCTCCGTGCACGGCACCGCCTTTCCCGCTTCCCGGCGGCGCCGGAAAATGAGGTTCGCCTCGTCCTCCGCCCTTTTTTCGAGGATGGAGAGCACGTCGGCGATGTAGGCCTCCTTGTGGGCGAGAAACTCCTTTTCGGTCATGAGGAGATTGGCGATGATCTCGTAGGAGGAGGAGATGACGCCGCACTTGTTGGCCGAGGCGTCGCGGAGGATGACGACGCCCCGCTCCTGGAGCCTGGCGCGTGCCTCGGGGGTGAGAAACGAATTGGCTCCCTCGACGATGGCCCGCGCCGTGGGCGTGCCGTCCTCCCGGAGGAAACGCGTCCAGTTCTCCCCGTTGATCGTCTCGGGTCTCCCCCCCGACGGAAGGAACAGGTCGGCCGGGACCGTGAACAGCAGCCCGTCGAACTCGCGGTAAAACTCGTCCGTGGTGACCCACTGTTCCTCGACTCCCGACGGGGTCCGGTCGAATCTCCGGAACAGCTCTCTCAAACCCTCCCGGCGCCGCACGTTCCGGCAGAGGAGGAACCCGCCGGGGGAAAGCCTGGCCGGGTCGAAGGCCTCGATGTCGTCGCGCAGGACGATGCGCGAAAGCTCCTGCCGGTCCGCACCGTTCGGGTCGTACAGCGCCCCGGTCCCGTCCAGGATCAGCCGGATCCCGATCCCGGGGCAGCGGGACAGGAGGATCCGCATGGCGTTTCCCGCCACGTCGCCGTTGGGGCCGCCGGTGAACTTCACCGTGAAGGGATCGCGGAGGATGTCGATCCCCAGCTCCCGCATCGTGATCCCGGCGAAGGCGACCACTCCCGTGGAGGTCACCCCGTATCTCTTGTGGTTGATTCCCGCGTTCTTGCTGGAGATGATCCCGATCCCCAGCAGGTATCCCCGGCGCCGGGAGGTCTCGGCGATCAGCTCGATCATCTCGTCGCGCATGTTCTCGTCGGGCCCGAGCTCGATGGGCTCGTCTTCGCCGTAATAATCCACCACCCTCGGGTCCTTCGCGCGGCCGTTCTCCGTCACGAAGATGTCGAGGAAGGCGTGGAGGAAGCCGTACTGCAACTGAAAGAGCCGCTGGGTCGTCCTCTCCTCGACCTGGAGGTCCGGGGCGTTCACGACGACCACCATCTTCGAGCCGCCCTCGTAGATGTCCTTGTTCTTCAGGTGCTGGGTGTGTGCCAGGACGTAGTTCTCCCGGAACACGAAGTTGGCCACAGTGACGTAGTCGTCCCGGGTTTTCGTGAAGATGGTGCGCCACCCTCCCCTGGCGATGTCGGAGAACCCGATGTGGTACCCGAGCCCCTGGCGGCCGTAGAAGAAGGTCACCCGGAAAGGGCGCTCGGGAGGGAGGTCGGAGGTGAAGTCGGGCCCGAGGTCCGCCAGATACGCCGGGTCGAGGCGGAACGCCAGGGCCTGCTTCTCCGGTACGAAGAAGTTCGTCTTGAGAGTCCGGCGGATGAACGAGAGGGCCGCCCGGAAGACGGAGCGGCGGAACACGTCGAGCATATTGTGGCCGGTATTGTACTCCTCGATTTCCCGGCCAATCGCGTCGCAGGCCGATCGGTAGGCCGTTTCCCGGTCCGGGATGTCCGGGTCGAAGCGCAGTTCGAAGAGCCGGGTGAGCTTCAACGCTACATCCGGGTGGGTGTGGAACGCCCGCATGACGTCTTCGAGGGTGTACCGGTGCGGCTGGTTGTGGGCGAGGTTCGTATGGCAGAACCCGATGAAGGCATTGACCAGCGACGCCTCCTCCCCCGTCATCAACCGGTTGAGGACGAACCCCTTGTAGGTCCGCGACTCGGTGGCCAGGATCTGGGTGTTGTACAGCTCCCGCCGCAGCCGACGGAAAAGATCGGACTCCTTTTCCAGGAATCCCCCGTCCCGCCGCTTGACGTAGAAGGTGCCCAGGAAGTACGGGTGGACTCCCGTCGAGACCGTCAGGGCGTAGGCGCGCCGCACCCCCAGGTTGAGGCGGTTGAACACCTCCATCACCTGGGCGAGATAATCCCTCTGCGGGGGGTTCCCCACCGCGAAGAGGACCCTGGTCTCCCGGCGTTCCTCTGTCGCATCCCCTGGTTCTGTCTCCGCATCCAGGAACATTCCCGCGTGGCTCCGGCCCTGGTGGAGCAGCCAGAGGATCCGGGCCACCCGGCGCGGCGGGG
>JBLNFH010000356.1:0-5935 GCA_050263475.1 Deltaproteobacteria bacterium | reverse complement strand
GGAAGCCGTAAACGAAGCCTACCCATAAAGGGGGATCGGACATGCTAAAGGAGTTCAAGGAATTTGCGTTGCGGGGGAACGTCATCGACATGGCGGTGGGCATCATCATCGGCGCGGCCTTCGGGACGATCATCGCCACGCTGGTGTCCGACGTGCTGATGCCGCCGATCGGTCTTCTCCTGGGCAACGTGGACTTCTCGAACCTTTTCATCGTGCTCAAGGAAGGAAAGGTCGCCGGTCCCTATGCCACGGTCGCCGCGGCCAAGGGGGCAGGGGCGGTCACGCTCAACTACGGGCTGCTGATCAACACCATCGTCAATTTTCTCATCGTCGCCTTCGCCATTTTTTTCCTGATCCGCGGCATGAACGCCCTCAAGAAGAAGGAAGAGGCCCCGGCAGCCGTGCCGACAACCAAGGAATGCCCGCATTGCCTGTCGACTATCCCTATCAAGGCGACGCGATGCGGCCACTGCACTTCGGAGCTCAGGTCCGCATAGGGGCAAGGGACCAGGATCACCCTTCCGGACCGAAGTTGGCCGCCGGCGACGATATGTATCCGTCGCCGGTGGCCATCTCTTTTATCGTGATCCCCACTGCGAACGGATCGTATTCGTCCCTCCAAGCAGGCCGTCGACCCGCCTGGCGGTGTCACGGCCGTCCTCCGAAGCGCCTTTCCAGGCCCTGGCCTGGGCGATGCATATGACATGGAAGATCGTCAGCAGGGGCACGAAGAATGTCGGCACCAGGCTCAACGGAAGCACCGTCATCGCAGCCATGGAGACGCCGTGCGGATCGAGCCATCGCGCCGTCGTGCCAAGGCCCACGGCCATGATCAGATCCGCGATTCCTACCGCCTGCCAGGCCGCGAAGGCCGTCCGATGCCGTGGAGCGGCTAGCTTCAGGGCCACCAGGGAGGCCGTCGCACCGATCATCATGTCGCCGTATCCTGCAGGCAGTGCGAACAGGGCCGGCAGGATGCCACGCATCTCCAGCGCGACGAAAACGTACCCCGCAACCCTCCACGACTGCAGGTAGGTTAGCGTCCGGGGGTTCAAGGTCAATACGAAGTGCCGGAAGCGGGGCGAGGCGGCAAACCACGCCAGGAACACCAGGATGGGAATCAGTGCAGCGATTGCCACCGATATCCCCACCCGGTCCGAATCATTCCTGAAGAGGTTCATCGCCGAAGCCGAAAGTATAAAAAGAAACCAGGCGGCAATCAGCCCGGTCACAAGTTTTCCATATCGAGTCATGGTTCTCCTCCTTGCGTGTTTGACGATATCGTTGCCCGTGTTGCAAGTAGCAGGAGCTCGTCCCACGCCGGGCTCGCGAGCTGGCGGTGGAGGCGCGATTGCACCTTCTCCCACTGCGGCAGGGCGCGATTGAGCAGAAGGTCTCCGGGACCTGCCAGGCGGAGCCACCGTTCCCTCCGGTCTTCGCCGCGACGCTCGGAAATCCAGCCGTGCCGGATCATGATTTTCAGGGTCCGTGTCAGGGTGGTGCTGTTCATCGCCAGGATCCGGCCCAATTGCCCCTGGGACACTTCTCCGGCCCGTGCCAGCACCTGCAGCACGGTGAACTGCGTGGCTCGCAGCCCCAGCGGCCGCAGTGCCTGTTCATACAGCTGGGTGAGGGCTCGTGAGGCCCGTCGAAGGCTGCCGCACATGCACGGAAGCGTTGGGTGTAAGGACTCGCTCATACCCCAATAGATGTATATGCATATAATCAGGATTCAAGCACCCATGCGGATTGCGTTTCCTGCAACCGCCGGCCGGTTCGGGGACAATGGGTGAAACCCCGGTTCCACGGGGGGAATCGAAAATGGAAAAACGGGGGTGGATCATGCCGATGAGCGGACTCGGTTCCGTCGCGCGATCCCTGGTCGCAGCCGGAAAGGGAATCCTCGCCGCGGACGAAAGCGCTCCCACGATCGAGAAACGGCTGAAGGCCGTAGGCGTACCTTCCACGGAGGATAACCGCAGGGGGTACCGGGAACTATTGTTTACGACCCCCGGGATATCGGAGTTCGTGAGCGGGGTGATTCTTTTCGACGAAACCATTCGTCAGAAGTCCGCCGACGGGACCCCTTTCGCGGAAGTGCTCTCCCGGCAGGGGATCCTCCCCGGGATCAAGGTCGACAAGGGAACCAAGCCCCTTGCGGGGTTCCCGGAGGAAAAGATCACGGAAGGGCTCGATGGACTGGGGGAGCGCCTTTCGGAATACCGGGAGATGGGCGCCCGCTTCGCCAAGTGGCGTGCGGTTATCCCCATCGGCAACGGCATCCCCACCCGGTATTGCCTTAAAGCCAACGCTCACCTGCTGGCACGCTATGCCGCCCTGTGCCAGGCAACCGGGCTTGCGCCGATCGTCGAGCCGGAAGTCCTCATGGACGGGGCCCATTCCATCGAGCGCTGCGAGGAAGTGACGACGGAAACGCTCTCGCTCGTCTTCTCCGAGCTCCTGGAGCACCGGGTCGCGCTCGAGGGGATGCTGCTGAAACCGAACATGGTGCTCCCGGGCAAGGAGTGCGGGAAGCAGGCGGGCGCGGCGGAAATTGCGGAAGCCACCGTGCGCTGCCTGCGCAGGGTCGTCCCCTCCGCCGTTCCCGGCATCGTGTTCCTGTCCGGGGGGCAGACCGCCGAGCAGGCGACGGAGCATTTGAGCGCGATGAACGCGCTCGGTACCCACCCATGGGAATTGAGCTTCTCCTACGGGCGTGCCCTCCAGGATCCCGTCCTGAAGGCATGGAAAGGGAATCCTGCGAACGTTTCCACGGCGCAAAGCGTTTTCCGCCACAGGGCACGGTGCAACGGCGCCGCCCGATACGGTAAATATACAAAGGAAATGGAAAAATCCGCCGCCTGAACCGCGTGCGGGAGAATTCACCCGTCAGGGAACATCCAATAGGGCGTGCCGCGCGGACCGCGAATAAGGCGGATTGCGCGTTCGTATCAACGGGTAAGGAAGAGCGCTGGAAAGATCGGATTTGATAACGGGAAACCATACTTCGGAGGGGAGGAAGAGATGAAGCGATTCCTGATTGTACCGATGATTCTTGCTTTGGCCCTGGCGGGGTGCGCTACCACGGCCGGGCCGAAGGAGACCGGTGGAACGCTGATCGGCGGTGCCACGGGGGCGGTGATCGGCGCGCAGGTGGGCCACGGGACCGGGCAACTCCTCGGCGTCGCCGTAGGGACGCTTGCCGGGGCGTTGATCGGGGGGGAAATCGGACGGTCCCTCGACCAGCAGGACCGGATCGCGATGGAAAGAGCCGCCCAGTACAGTCTCGAGCACAACCGGTCCGATGAGCCGCGGGAATGGAGAAACCCGGATTCGGGCCATTACGGTTCGGTCACTCCGAAACGAACCTATCAGACGGCGCAGGGCCGCTACTGCAGGGAGTACCAGCAGACGGTGATCATCGGCGGCGAGGAGCACCAGGCGTACGGTACGGCCTGCAGGCAGCCCGACGGGAGCTGGCAGATCGTGAAATAGCGGGCAACGGCGCGGGTCCCGGGTCAGATCGCCACGCGGACCAGCGTGGGTTTCAGGCTTCCGGAGACGTCCTTCGGATCGATCCCGACCAGGTACCCGCGCTTCCCGCCGTTGATGTAGATCTTGGGAAGGTCCAGGATCGTTTCTTCCATGTAGACCGGCATAACTTTCCGGACGCCGAAGGGGGAAGTTCCGCCGACGAGGTACCCCGTGTGCCTCTGTGCGGTTCCGGGGCTGCACGGCGCCACGGCCTTCACCCCGATCACGCGGGCCAGCTCCTTGGTGGATACCTGCCGGTCGCCGTGCATCAACACCACGAGGGGCTTCCCCCCCTCGTCCTCCATGACGAGGGTTTTTACGACCGCGTGTTCCTCCACCCCGAGCTCGCGTGCGGAGACCGCCGTCCCTCCCTTCTCTTCGTAGGCATAAAGGTGATCGGTAAAGGGGACCTTCGCCGCCCGAAGATGGCGGACGGCCGGCGTCACCGGGGTCTTTTCCCTCGTCATGCCGGTCTTCCCCTACGGGAGCAGCAGGACTTTTCCCGTGGTCTTCCGTCCCGCGAGCTGCCGGTGGGCCTCGGCCGCCTCGGAAAGCGGAAACCGCGCGCCGATCCGAACCTTCAGTTTCCCCGATGCCGCCCACCCGAGCACGTCGTTCGCCCTTTGCAGGAGTTCCTCGCGTGTCGCCGTGTAGTGCGCCAGGGAGGGCCGGGTCACGAAAAGCCCCCCTTTGCTGTTCAGGACCTGCAGGTCGAACGGCGGCACGGGCCCGCTGGACTGTCCGTAGAGCGCCAGGTACCCCCGCGGGGAGAGGCATCCCAGGCTCTTCTCGAAGGTGGTCTTGCCCACCGAATCGTATACCACCTGTACCCCCTTGCCGCCGGTGAGGCGCCTCACCTCCGACTCGAAATCCTGTTCCGTATAGAGGATGACGTCGTCCGCGCCGAACGACCGCGCCAGTTCCGCCTTTTCCTTCGTGGACACCGTGCCGATCACACGGGCTCCACGGGCCTTCGCCATCTGCGTCAACAGGAGTCCCACGCCGCCGGCGGCCGCGTGAACGAGGCAGGCGTCTCCCTGTTGGAGCGGATAGGCGGCATGCGCCAGGTAGTGGGCCGTCATCCCCTGGAGCATCAGCGCCGCGCCCCATCCCGCCTCCATCCCGGCAGGGAGCCTGACCAGCCGCCAGGATGGGACGACGGCGAACTCCGTATAGGAGCCGAGCACCCCGGCGTATGCGACCCGGTCGCCTGTTTTCACTTCACCGGCGCCGGGCCCCGCCTTCACCACGACGCCTTCTCCCTCGTTGCCCGGTGTGAAGGGGAGGGGAGAGCGGTATAGCCCCATCCGCTGATAGACGTCGATGAAATTCACCCCGATCGCATCGATTTTTACGAGCGCCTCCCCCTGACCGGGCTCGGGGACCGGCAGGTCTTCCATCGCAAGCGCTTCCGGGCCGCCGTACTGATGGACGCGGATGGTTTTCATCGCTCCCCCCATGCAGCATGGAGAAAATATCGGATCTTTTAATTATAGTTGCATCCGTCATCCGGGCGCAGGACGGGGGACAAGTTCCTCTCATGGCGGATGCGCGAGGGAGGGGAAGTAATAAGGGGGGTCCGAAGCCGGACTCCCCCTGTGCCGATCCCGATGCGCCCGGGCGTCGCCCGTGAAACGTCAAAGCTATTTATGGATCTGGCCGCGAACCTCCCCGCCGGGTTTTGCCTTGGTGTGGATGTTGGCGTACGCTTCGCCTGCCTCGATCTTCTGGATCAAGGCGCTCAAGGGTTTGCCCTTCAGGTCCCCCTGCAGGCTTTCTGCCTTGATGTCGCCCTCGGCGAGCGTGCCTTCGAACTTGCCTTCCTTCAACTGGGGCGGCGGGCCCGGAGGATACAGCCATGCCGCGACCGGCCCGTCTTTGCCCGGAGGGGCCAGGTGGATATGCGACATCATGACGTCCACGATGTTGGACGCCGTGACCTTGTAATGCAGAACGGTTCCCTCCTTGTTCAGCTCGAACGTGGCTTTCCCGCTGGCCATCGAGCCGTTCAGCCCTTTCAGGTCCGCCGAGAAATACTTTTCCCCCTCATCCGCCAGGGCGATAGTCGTCCCTGCAATTACAAGCACGAGCGCCACCAGCAGCGGCAGCAAATGCGGTTTCCTCATCAGGATTCTCCTTTCCCGGGTGTAGGGTTCCACTGGTTTAGATTCCCATTGAGATGACGGAATCCTGCGTCTTGTTCCATTTTTCCGGCTAATCGGAATATTTCCTGTCAGATGGAAGAAATCATGAGGCGGGGAATATAATGGACGATAGACATCGTCGTATGGCCATCTCAACACGCCGGATGGAGGAAAAAATGGAGGGGAATGCGATGGCGCGATACCTGATTGAATCTCCCCACACGACGGAAGAATGCCTGCGGGCGCTGGATGAAATC
>JBLNFH010000355.1:0-5347 GCA_050263475.1 Deltaproteobacteria bacterium | reverse complement strand
CGGGAACGTGGCGGAAAAGTACCTGGCGATCTTTCGGGAGGCGGCATCCTGACCGGTGCCGACAGGCCATGAGAAGGGACACACGGGAACTGGGCAAAAAGGAATACGACCTCGTCGTCGTCGGCGGGGGGATCTTCGGCGCCTGCGCGGCATGGGATGCGGCACGCCGGGGACTCTCCGTGGCCCTTCTGGAGAAACGGGATTTCTCCCATGCGACCTCCGCGAACCATCTGAAAATGGTCCATGGCGGCATCCGCTACCTGCAGCACGGCGACGTGGTCCGCGTCCGGGAATCCTGCCGCGAGCGGACCGCCCTCCTGAAAGTCGCCCCTCACCTGGTCCGGCCCCTGCCGATCGTCATGCCCACGTACGGGTACGGGAAAAGGGGGAAGGCCGTCCTCGGCGCCGGCGTTTCCGTCTACGATATCCTGACCCTGGACCGAAATCGGAGGATTTCGGATCCGGGAAGGAGGATCCCCCGCGGGCGGCTGATCACGAGGCAGGAGGTCCTGAAGCATTTTCCCGGCGTCGAGCAGCGGGGGCTGACGGGCGCCGCGGTCTTTTACGACGGGCAGATGTACAGCCCCCCCCGGCTCGCCCTGTCGTTCATCCGGTCCGCGGCGGATGCGGGGGCGGATGTCGCGAACCATCTCGAGGCTACGGGTTTTCTCAAGAGGGGGAGCAGGGTCTCCGGCGTCCTGGCGCGGGACGTTCTCGGCGGGGGAAGCCTGGAGGTCCGGGGGAAAATGGTCCTCAATACGGCGGGTCCCTGGGCGGCGAAACTGCTGGAGGAGGGGTTGGATCTCCGCCTGGAGCCGGGGCCGGTGTTTTCCAGGGATGTCTGCTTCGTCGTCCCGCGCCGTCTTTCGGGAGAATTTGCACTTGCCTGTCAGACGCGGACGAAGGATGCGGACGCCATCTTGAGCCGCGGGGGGCGCCATCTTTTCATGGCCCCCTGGAGGGAATACACGCTCATCGGGGTGTGGCACGGGGTTTTTAAAGGGCCGCCGGAAGGAGCGAAGGTCACGGAGCAGGAGCTGCAGGCCTTCCTCGACGAGACGAATGCGGCCTATCCGGGCCTTTCGCTTTCCCTCGAGGACGTCACGATGGTGAACTCGGGGCTCATCCTTTTCGCGGAAAACGAACCGGAGGCCGCCGGGATCAGCTTCGGGAAGCGTTCCCTCCTCTTCGACCACGGGAAAATCCACGGGATCGAGGGAGTGATCACCCTGATCGGGGTCCGGGCGACGACGGCGCGGGGGATGGCGGAAAAAGCGGTGGATCTCGCGCTTGAAAAAACGGGGGAAAAACCCCGGAAATCGGATACGGAAACCACCCCGATCTTCGGCGGCCGGATCGAGGATTTTGAAGGGTTCCTGGAAGGGGTTAAGAAAGCGCGTCCCCACGGACTGGATCCCGGTATCATCGAAGCCCTGGTCCGCAATTACGGCTGCGAATACCCCAGGGTGCTCCAATATATCGGGGAGAACCCCGAACTGGCCCAAAGGGTGGGAAATTCAACGGTTCTCAAGGCGGAAGTCGTCCATGCGGTCCGGGAGGAAATGGCGGCAGCGCTGGGAGACGTGGTGTTCCGGAGAACGGACCTCGGAACCGGGGGATATCCCGGAGAGGAAGCCCTGAGGGCATGCGCAGGGCTGATGGCGTCGGAGCTCGGGTGGGACGGGAACCGGGTGCGCGGAGAAATCGAAGAGGTGAAGAAGGAGTTCCTGCATCATCGCGCCATTACGGAGGCGGCGATCGGGGAAAAAACGGGAGCCGCCGGGTGAAGGTGCTGATCACCGGCGGAACGGGGTTCATCGGGTCGAGGCTTGCCCTGCGCTGTCTCGAGGACGGGCATTCGGTCCGGATCCTCGGCCGGGAAAACACTCCCGCGGAATCCGCGAACCGGAAGCTCGTGGAGGAAAAGGGGGCCGAGGTCTTTCTCTCCTCCGTAACCGACAGGGAAATGCTCCCCGGCCTGTTGAAGGGCATCGATGTCGTCCATCACCTCGCCGCCGCCCAGCACGAGGTCAATATCCCCGACCGGAGATTCTGGGACGTCAACGTGACGGGAACCGCCAACCTCCTCGATGCGAGCGTGAACGCGGGCGTGAAACGGTTCGTCCACGGCAGCACGATCGGCGTGTACGGATCCTCCATGGAAGGGCTCCTCGATGAAAATTCCCCGTTGAGGCCGGACAACATCTACGGGAAGACGAAACTCGAGGGGGAAAAGGCCGCGCTTTCCTTCCGGGAGAAGCTCCCCGTCGTGATCATTCGAATACCCGAAACCTACGGTCCGGGCGACCGGAGACTCCTGAAACTCTTCAAGGCGATCCGGCAGGGGATCTTCTTCATGATCGGCGACGGGAACAACCTTCACCACCTGATCTATATCGACGATTTGATCGAGGCTTTTTTCCGTGCGGCGGAAAAACCGGACGCGATCGGGAACCTCTTTGTCGTTGCCGGGAGGGATGCGGTCACCACGAATGAAATGGTCGCGGCGATCGGGAGGCAGGTGGGCGGGAAACCGCTCGGGTTGCGCGCACCGCTTCCGCTGTTCGCCGGTCTCGCCGTAATCCTGGAAATGGCGTTTCGACCTCTCGGGATTCAGCCGCCGCTGCATCCGAGAAGAATGGACTTCTTCAGGAAAAGCTTCTCCTTTTCGCAGGAAAAGGCCGAAAAAACGCTTGGTTTCAGGCCGACGGTCCCTTTCGAGGAGGGGGCGTCCCGGACGGCGGCGTGGTACAGAAGCATGGGATACCTGGAATGATGCTTCCCGGGCGGGCAGGAACGTGAAATCGAAAATCGAACTGACGGGGAAGATCGAACCGTTCGATACGTTCTGGGAGGCCCCCGAAGACATCGAAAGGGGGTTCGACCGCTTCCATCAATTTTACCACTGCAATTACTCCCGGTATCTCCCCGGGAACCGGGATGCGAAGATCCTCGTGGTCAGTTGCGGCTACGGCTATTTCGTCCGTCTGCTGAAGACGGCCGGCTATACCGATGTCCTGGGGATCGATTCGGATCCGCGGAAGGTCGAAATCGCCGCCAACAAGGGATTGAACTGCAGGACGGAAACCGCCTTCGAGCATCTGGAAGACCACCGGGAAACCTACGATGCGATCGTCGCCGAGCAGGAAATCAATCACCTGACGAAGGAAGAGATCCTGCGGTTTCTCGGTCTGTGCCGGGAGAGCCTCCGCAAAGAGGGATCGCTGCTGATCCATTCGCTGAACGGCGCGAACCCGATCACCGGGGCGGAGGCGCTCGCCCAGAATTTCGATCATTACAATACCTTCACCGAATACAGCCTGAGACAGGTCCTGGAGCATTCGGGGTTCCGGGACGTGAAGGTCTTTCCCCTGAATCTGTACGTCTTCTACTCCAATCCGCTGAATTATGCCGCCCTCCTGGCGGACCGGATCAACACGCTGATCTTCCGGATCCAATTCATCCTTTACGGGAAATCGAACCGGATCTTCACGAAAAAAATCGCAGCGTCGGGCAGGAAGAGCGGCGAATCCGGATGACCGAACGTTCGGGGAACATCTGGGACAACTGGCTTCGTCATCTCGAGAAAACGCCGGACGGCGAGGCGATCATCCACTGGGTCGCCGACGGGGGCCATCGCCGCTGGACCTGGGGAGAGTTGTTCGGCGCCGCCGCCCGGTACGCCATCCGGATGCGCGGGGAAGGGGTCCGCGAGGGGGATATCTGCGCCCTGATCATCCGGCACCACGAGGATTTTTATCCTCTTTACATGGGGATCAGCCTCATGGGGGCGATCCCCTCGATCCTGGCCTACCCCAATCCGCGCCTGCACCCCGATAAGTTCCGCCAGGGCCTCGAAGGCATGGCCCATCATTCGGGTCTTGACTGGATCTTCACCGAGCGCGCACTCGAGGATGCCATCCGGCCGCTCGTCCGAAAGGAGACGACCACGATCCGCGGCCTCTTCTTTCCCCTCGATTGGGAGAAGGGAACCGGAAAGGGATGCGAGGATGGGGAGACGCAGGTGTCGATCTATCGCCGGATCGCCCCCGAAAAGCCGTGCCTCCTGCAGCATTCCTCCGGGACGACGGGATTGCAGAAGGCCGTCGTCCTTTCCCATCGCGCCGTGCTCGATCATCTGCGCCAATACGGGGCGGCGATCCGGCCGAACGGCCGGGACAAGGTCATCAGCTGGCTCCCGCTGTACCACGACATGGGGCTGATCGCGGCCTTTCATCTTCCGCTGGCCCTGGGCATCCCCCTGGTGCAAATGGACCCGTTCGAATGGGTCCAATTCCCCGGGATGTTCCTGGACGCCGTCTCCCGAGAAAAGGGGACGCTGGCCTGGCTCCCGAATTTCGCCTACAACATCATGGCCGATCGCATCCGCGAGGCCGATCTGGACGGGGTCCGGCTGGACAGCGTGCGGATGCTGATCAATTGCAGCGAGCCGGTCCGCCACGAAAGCCACGAGAAATTTCTTTCGAGGTTCTCCGCGTACGGGCTGAAAACGGAAGCCCTCGCGGCGTGCTACGCCATGGCGGAAACGACGTTCGCCGCCACCCAGACTGAACCCGGGAAGAAAGCGAGGACGCTCGTCGCCCTACGGGACGAGCTGGCCCGGGGGCGTTACGAACCGCACATTCCGGGCACGGACCGGAAGACCAAACCGTGCGTTTCCTCCGGGCCGCCCGTCCCGGGGTGTTCCCTGAAGGTGATCGACGAAAAGGGGGAGGAGCTGCCCGACGGCCGGGTGGGCGAGATCGTGATCCGCTCCGAATCCATGTTCGACGGCTACCGCAACCAGCGGGAGAAGACGAACGAAGTCCTGAAGGGGAACTGGTATTACAGCGGAGACTACGGCTTCCGGCATGAGGGGGAGTACTACGTCATCGGCCGCAAGAAGGATATCATCATCGTGGCGGGGCACAATATCGCTCCCGAAGACGTGGAGGATGCGGTAAACGAGGTTCCCGGGGTCCTTCCCGGCCGGTCGGTCGCATTCGGGGTGGACGACCCGGAAGCCGGGACCGAACAGGTCCGGGTGGTTGCCGAAACCGCCGATACGACCGAAAACGGCTTGCAGGCCCTTCGCCGTGCGATCGCCGAAGCGGGTATCCGGATCAACGTGGCCATCGCCCGGGTATACCTGGTCCCCCCCCGCTGGCTGATCAAGTCCTCTTCGGGGAAGCTTTCCCGCAAAGCGAACCGTCAGCGGGTCCTCGAGACATTCCCGGACCGGTGAGCGGGGGAATGCACGACCGTCGTCACCGCATGGGATGCCGGGGATCCGGGACGGATCCCGTTCCTTCCGGGGGGGTAGAGTGGAAGAAAGGCTGAAACAGGT
>JBLNFH010000354.1:0-3811 GCA_050263475.1 Deltaproteobacteria bacterium | reverse complement strand
GCCCTGCATCTCCTCGACCGCGGAGCGGACCGCGGCGGCGTCCTCGAGGTTGACGGCGACCCCCCCCCGGTCGCTCTTGTGGTCGATCGCCTCGGCATCGACCTTGACCGCCACCGGGTAGCCGATCGATTCGGCCGCGGCAACGGCCTCGGCAGCGGATTGTACCACCTTCCAGCCGGCGACGGGGATTCCGTACGCCTCCAGGATCGTGTAGACCTCGGCGGCGGACAGGACGGAGCGTCCGCCTCTGCGCGCCTGCTCGACGACCGCGCTCGCCTTGGAAGCGTCCACGCCGGGGAAGGTGCGGGGCTGTCCGATGTCGCGCTGCCGGAGCCTCCCGTATTTCACGAGGGCTGCCAGCGCCCTGGCCGCGGCCGTGGGAGTGGCGTAGAAGGGGATCCCGCCTTCCTTGAGGATCTGCATGGTGACCCGGTACCGCTCCTGGGTGAGGTCGGTCATGAAGTTGCAGACGACCGGCTTGCTCCCTTTCCGGCTCGCCTCGACGATCTGCCGCGCCACCTCCTGGGTGTCGGTGAAGGGCGCGGTGACGAAGTTGATGAAGATGCTGTCGACCCCCTCCTCTTCCTGGAGCACCTCCATCGCGGCGCGGAACCGGTCGCCGCCGGCGGTGGCCACCACGTCGACGGGGTTCCCGAGGGCGGCCTGGGGCAGCTGGGTCGCCTTGAGCCTGGCGATCGACGCTTCGGAGAGCGCCGCGAGCTCGAGGCCGGCGGCCACGAGGACGTCGGTGGCGATGACGGCGGGCCCGCCGGTGTTCGTGATGATCCCGACCCGGTTCCCCGAGGGGACCGGCTGGGTTGCGAAGGCCTTGGCCGCCCGCACCATCTCCTCCTCGTTCTGGAAGGAGAGGATGCCGGTCTTCTCGAAGATCAGCTCGGTGGCGATGTCCACCCCGGCGAGCGACCCGGTGTGGGAGGAGGCCGCCTTGGCCCCCTGCTCGGTGCGCCCGGCCTTCATGGCCAGGATCGGCTTCCGGGCCGTCACTTCCCGGGCGGTTTCCAGGAACTCCAGGGGATTGGAGAACCCCTCGGTGTAGAGGAGGATCGCCTTGCAGCCGGGATCGTCCGCCCAGTACCGGAGGATCTCCGGGATGGAGAGATCGCAGGCATTCCCGTTGGACGCGTACATCCGCATCCCGATCCCCTCGTCGAAGAGCGCCTGCATGATCAGGGCGCCGACTCCGCCGCTCAATGCCACCACCGAGATCGAGCCGGGCTCGGGGAAGGTGAAGGTGAAGTTGCAGTAGGCTTTCAGGGCCGGATCGGTGTTGATGATCCCCTGGCAGTTGGGGCCGAACACCCGAACGCCGTGCTTCCGGGCGTTGGCGAGGAACGTCGCCTGCAGCCGCGCGCCCTCCTCGCCCATCTCGCTGAACCCGGCGGAGTTGATGATGACCGCCTTGACCCCCTTCCTGCCGCATTCCTCGATGGCCTGGGGGACGAGCTTCGCGGGGATGATGATGTGGGCGACGTCGACCTCGCCGGGGATCTCGTCGAGCGTCTTGAAGGACTTCAGCCCGCGCACGTCGGGCGCGGTCGGGTGGATCGGGTAGATCCGCCCCCGGTACCCGTACGTCTGGAGGTTCTTGATGATGACGTTGCCGATGGACAGCTCCTTGGTGGAGGCGCCGACGATCGCCACGGCCCGGGGTTTGAACAGGGCGTCCAGCATCCTACTTCCCCTCCGCGATCTGCTCGATGAACGCTTCCACGTTGGTCTTGGTCTGCTCGTCGGACACGCAGCGAAGGTCGTTCAGGTCCCCGGACAGGACCAGGCTGGGGATGCCGGTCTCGGCCTCGATCCGCTGGGGCAGGCCGTACCGGCTGTTCGAATTGTAGGGGCAGGTCTTGGCGTCGTGGTAGATGATCCCGTCGATGCGGAACTTCTCCAGCATCCCCTTGATGTAGGTTTCCTTGAACCGGTCGGACCGGACGATGAAGAGCTCGAGGTAGGCCTTCGCCATGCTGCGGAAGGGATCCCCCCCGTCGAAGGCCGGGAAAATCCAGCTGCTGCAATAGGTGGACGCCAGGACGCTCGCCTTCAGCTGGAAGAAAAGCTCCGAATGCTGCCGCAGGCGGCCCCACACCGGCATGCCTTCCCAGTACAGACGCGACGACTCCCCGTCGACGGCCCCCACCCCGTCCCGGATCCGCTGCTGGAGCTCGGCCAGGAGGACCTTGTAGTAGTCGATCGCCACCCGGGTTCCGCGCAGGACGACCGCCGGCCCCATGTGGATGGTCCCGTCGAAGAAGGTCAGCGGGGAGGGCGCCGCGATCGCCGTTTCCAGGACCTGCTTCCACAGCTCGGTGCATTCGCGGGACAGGGCTACCGTTTCCCGGAGCCGGTCCATGTCCAGTTTCGTCCCCGCGATCTCCTCGAGGGTGGGGACCAGGGCCTGGATCTGGCGGGTGACATCGTCGATATGGGCGTCGGTCACGTCGTTGACGTTCTTGGGGGAGGAGACCCCGATGGAGGGGACGCCGAACCTCCTGGAGTACCATGCGAACCAGTCCTGGACGTCGCGGCACTGGTTGGTGTTGTAGACCAGCACATCGGGCTTGGGGACGGACTCGATCCCCTTGTAGGCCTTGGACAGCGGGGTGATCCCCTTCAGGCAGGCGCCGATGTCGGCCGTAAGGTACGAACAGATATCCGGGGAATAGCCGATGGCGTTCGCCACGGGGATCAGGTCCGTGGACATGCGCGTTGCGCCCAACATCGCGGCGTGGTTCTCCGGGAAGTGGACGTCGTACCCCAGGGCCCGGAGCAGCTCCGCCGGGCCGACGCTGGTGCACCAGGCGACCTTCCGCTTGCCGGTGGTGGCGGCTTCGTTCAGCCCGTAGAAGTAGTCCGCCATGATCTGGTTCATCCGGTCGGCGGCCAGGATCTTCTTTCGCAGGGTCTTTTTTTCTTCAGCCATTGGCTTCTCCTTTTTCATCCAGCGCATACAGGGCCGCCCCGATGGCGCCGGCCAGTTGCGGCAACTCGGGCAGCAGGACCGATCGGCCGATCATCTCCTCGGCCATTTCGACGATATAGGGATTGTGCGCGACGACGCCGCCCGTCATCACGACGTGTTCGGTGGGGGAGTCCATTTCCAGGACCCTCTTGATGACCGAGTAGAAGATCCCCTTGACGATGTCGGCGACCTTTTTCCCGTGGCGGATATGCTCCAGGACTTCCGTCGCCGAAAAGACCGTGCAGTAGCTGCCGAGCTTGACCATCTCCCGGGACTCGCGGGCCAGGCCGTTCATCTCTTCCAGCGGGATGTCGAGGCGGTAGGACATCTCCTCGAGGAAGGCACCGGTGCCCGCCGCGCACTTCCGGTTCATCTTGAAGCTGTTGCGGCGTCCGTCCGGCTCGAGCTTGATGACCTTGTTGTCCTGGCCGCCGATGTCGATGATGGTGATCGCCTCCGGAAAGCGGTGGTAGCACCCCTTGGCGAGGCAGCCGATCTCGGTCTTGTGCTGACCGGTGACGAACGCGACGTTCGACCGGCCGTAGCCGGTGGAGACGGCGTTGACGATCTCCCCCCGGGTGACGCCGGCCATCGCCAGGGAGGCGTCCAGGCAGGCCCCGGCCGTGACGGAGAAATCGGTCCCGGACTTCTTGACGGCGTGGCCGAGCAGGCGCCTCCCGGAATCCACCACCGCGACCTTCGTCCTGGAGGACCCGATGTCGAGTCCGACGTATACGGGTTTGGACATCTCCCCTCCCGCCCCTTCAGCGGTCCCGCCAGCCCGCGGGGCGTTTCGCGATGAACGCGTTCAATCCCTCCACGGCATCGTGG
>JBLNFH010000353.1:0-3707 GCA_050263475.1 Deltaproteobacteria bacterium | reverse complement strand
AGAAGTATGTCGTCGACACGGGCAAAATGGCTCCCGCACTTCGGACGATCGTCAAGGATTCGGGCTTCGCGATTTTTCCGGTCATGAAGGATGAACCCGGAAGGGGGATCTTCCAACGGGTATTGAAGGAAGCCGGGGTCCGATCGGAAGCGCGCCGGGAATTCCTCGTTTCCGGGGGGGGTAAGGAAGACTATTCGGTCCGGGTGACGGGGACGTTCGTGACGTCGAAGGAGTGGCTGGAAGCCAGGAAGTCTCGAGAGACGGTGTTCTACGGGGGCAGGCTGCACCCGGCGACCCGAACGCTGATGCACGACCTGGGAGTGGAAATCGTTGAGTGGTGACCCCGAAATCCAGAATTCTTCCCTGTTCGGCCTGGTGAACTTCCGGCCGCGCATCACGGTGGTCCTCGTATTCCTGACGCTCACCGTGGCCGTCGTCGGCTACCACTTCTGGCGGGACACGGGAAGCCGGAGGGTGGAGGGGATGGCGAAGGAGGCGCTGCGCATTTTCGAAGCGGAACGGGCGGCGGGGGCGAAGGACGTTCGGCTCGATCCGGCGGCCGTCGAGGAACAGATCAAGGGATGGGTGGGGGTGAAGGTGACGCTTCCCCGCGATGAGCACCTCTTCTCCTACACGAGCGCGATGCGTGAGAAGGTCGGGAACCATGCCGCCGCGGCGCTGGGGCTCACCTTCGGCGATGATCCCTACCTCCTCCTGATCGTGCGCACGGACCCGTTCCGCGGAATGGAAGGCTCTCCGCTGTTTTCGGAGTCCTCGTTTCTGTCGTGGGAACGGGGAGGGAATTCGTTCGTGTCCTGGGAGAGGGGCGGGGTGGTATACTTTCTGGTCTCAAGCGTCGACCTGACGTACGCGTTCGACCTGGTGCGACAATACTTCACCTGACCGATCCAACCGGCGGGAGACAACAGGAGGGAACACGATGAACGTCTCGAAGCGCATGATGAGGAACCCCGTTTTCGTGGATGAGAACGACTCGATGAAGAAGGCGATGGACCTCCTGAAAGAGCGGGAGATCCGGCACCTTCCCGTCCTCAAGGACGGGGAAAAGCTCGTCGGGATCCTCACCGAGCGGGACATCAAGCAGGCGTCCCCTTCCCCGGCGACCGCCCTCGAGATCCGGGAAATCTACTACCTCCTCGACAAGGTCAAGGTGAAGCAGATCATGACGCGCCGGCCGTACACCGTTTCCTCGTCCGCACCGATCGAGGAGGCCGCGCTCATCATGCGGGAGAAGAAGATCGGCTGTCTGCCGGTGGTCGAGGAGGGGAGGCTCGTGGGGATCCTCACGGAGACCGACATCCTGGACGCCTTCATCGAGGCGATGGGAGTGAGCGGCCCCGGCTACCGGATGGAGCTTGCCCTTCCGAACCGTCCCGGCATGCTCTTCGAGGTGGTAAAGCTCATGAAGGACTTCGAGGCCAACGTCGTGTCCGTGGCTACGGCGGCGCACGATGACTCCGACCGCAAGATCCTGATCCTGCGCCTGGAGGCGAAGAACTACAAGGTCCTGAAAGCGGCGGTCAAGAAGGCCGGTTTCGAGATGCTCTCCGCGGATTGATTTTCGTCAAGGAACGGCGGAGAGGGGAATGACATCGTATAATACAAATAGATTCCCACGGGAGGTACTTCCATGAGATTGGAAGTCGAAAAAGTATTGGACAGGATTCGCCCTGCCCTCCAGGCGGACGGGGGAGACGTGGAACTCGTCGACGTCGACGGGGGTGTGGTGAAGGTGCGCCTCACCGGCGCATGCGGTGGGTGCCCGATGGCGACGATGACGCTGAAGGGCGGCATCGAGGCGGCACTCAAGGAAGAGATTCCCTCGGTTCAGCGGGTGGAATCGGTTTGATCGAACCGACCTAGCAGGGAGGAAACATGGCATACAAGATCACGGAGGAATGCATCGCCTGCGGCGCGTGCGCGCCGGAGTGCCCCGCTCAATGCATTTCCGAGGGGGATCCCATCTACGTAATCGATGCAAGCAAGTGCACCGATTGCGCCGCATGCGCAGGCGTGTGTCCCACCGCTGCGTGCGTTCCCGCGTAGCGGAGCCATCCGGGAAACCGGGCCGGTTGCGGCCCGCAAAAAACGCACGGGAGGCGAAAGCACACCTTTTCGCCTCCCGTCGCATTTTCATAACGAGCGATGGGCGGTTGGCCCCATCCTACAGGAGTTTCTGGACTTCGCGCTCGAAGGCGTCCCTGTCGATGTAGCCCACGTGGACGTTGCGGATGCGGCCGTCCTTGCCGACGAAGAACGTGGTGGGGATGGTGGAGACACCGCCGTAGGCCCTGGCGGTGGCGATGTCTCCCATGAGGATCGGGTAGCCGATCCCGTTCTCCATCATGAACGCGGGCAGGTTCCGCTTCGTGTCCGAATCGAGCGAGATGCCGACCAGCTCGAACCCTTTGCCGCGGTACTTGTTGTAGACCTCGACGAAGCCGGGGATCTCCTGGCGGCAGGGCGGGCACCAGGTCGCGAAGAAGTTGATGACGATGGGTTTCCCCTGGAACTGGGAGGAGTTGATCCGGTTCCCGCTGGTGTCGGTCAGTGTGAACGGCGGGGCCACCTGGGGGCCGGACCCCGGAGAGACGGGGGAGGAATCCTCCAGCGCTCCGCCCGGACCAGGGTGCCATCCGCGGTACCAGAGAATGGCTGCAAGGAAGGCCAGCGCCAGGATGCCGGCCAGCGCGATCGGGGATTTCTTCATGGAATGATTTTACAACACCTTGACCCTTCCCCGGCCTTGATATTATATGAAAGCAGGGTCGAAAAGGCCGAAACGGCCGGGACCATTCGTCAATCCTATTACCGTATCTTCATCAAGTCGCAACAGGGCGTCGGTCCGCTTCAGCCGGATCAACCTACGGGAGGGCACCGATGACGAAGTGGAACATGGAGGAAGTGCTGCGCATGGCGCTGCGGCTCGAGCTGCAGAACTACGGGGAGTACCAGAAGGGGGCGCAGGAATCGCAGATTCCCGCGTTGAAGGCGATGTTCTCCTTCCTCGCCGAGGAGGAGAAGGGCCACATCAAGCTCATCCGGGACAAGATGGCCGAGTTCAAGGTGAAGGAGTAGGACGGGAGACGCCCGATGGCGCGCATCTTTTTCGACCATATCTCCACCGCCCCCGTCGATCCCCGGGTCTTCGAGGCGATGCGGCCGTACTTTTTGGAGATCTTCGGCAACCCGTCGTCGCACATCCACGATCAGGGGCAGGCGGCGCTGAAGGCGGTGGATGCGGCCAGGAAAGAGGTCGCATCGCTCATCCACTCCGATCCCGGCGAGATCGTCTTCACCTCGGGAGCGACCGAGTCGAACAACCTGGCGGTCAAGGGCGCCGCGGAGGCGAGCGGGAGGAAAGGCGGACACATCGTCGTTTCGGAAGTGGAGCACTTCTCGGTCATGAACGCCCTGATCCCCTTGCGCAACCGGGGAGTCGAAGTCACCGCGGTGAGCGTCGACTCCGACGGCAGGATCGATCCCGGGGACGTCGCCTCGGCCATTCGCCCCGACACGATGCTCGTATCGGTCATGCAGGCCAACTCGGAGATCGGAACGATCCAGCCCGTCGCCGAAATCGGCAGGATCGCGCGGGAGCGGGGGATCCTTTTCCACACGGACGCCACCGCCTCCGCGGGGCACATCCCCCTGGACGTACGAGAGATCGGGGCGGACCTGGTCAC
>JBLNFH010000352.1:0-3411 GCA_050263475.1 Deltaproteobacteria bacterium | reverse complement strand
AACACCTTCGGGGCCAACGACATCGTCCTGGCCGAGTACGGATTGCAGGACCGGGTCGAGGAGATCAACGCCGCGGCGGTCGCCTGCGCCCGGAACGCGGTCCGGCGCCACGGGCGGGAGGCCCTGGTCGCGGGAGCCGTCGGGCCGACCACCAAGCTTCCGTCCCTGGGCCATATCCCCTACGATGCCATGGCGAAATCCTACGCCCGCCAGGTGCGCGCGCTGGCCGAGTCGGGAGTGGACCTTCTGCTGATCGAAACCTGCCAGGATCTCCTGCAGGTCAAGATCGCGCTCGTCAGCTGCTTCGAGGTGCTGGAAACGCTCGGGAAGAACCTGCCCGTGATGGTGTCCCTGACGGTGGAGAGCACGGGGACGATGCTGGTCGGGTCGGACGTGGCCGCCGCGGCCGCCGCGATCGAGCCGTACCCGGTGTTCTCGCTCGGGCTCAACTGCGCGACGGGGCCGGAAGGGATGAAGTCGCACATCCGGTACCTCTCCCGGCGCTGGCCCGGCAGGGTGTCCTGCATCCCCAACGCGGGGATGCCCCAGGTGATCGACGGGCAGACCTTCTACCCCCTTTCGCCGGACGCCTTCGCAGCGCAGATGAAGGCGTTCGTCCTTTCGGAGGGCGTGAGCATCGTGGGCGGCTGCTGCGGCACCACGCCGGAGCACATCCGCCGCCTGACGGAGGCGCTCTCCGGGGTCGTGCCGGCGGACCGCCTGCCGGAGTGGCAGCCCTCCCTTTCCAGCCTCTACCAGGCGGTCGAGATCCGGCAGGACATCCCTCCGATGCTGATCGGCGAGAGGGCCAACGCCAACGGCTCACGCCGCTTCCGCGACCTGCTCCTGGCCGACGATTACCCCGGGGCGTTGCGGATCGCCCTCGAGCAGCAGGAGGAGGGGGCCCACGCGGTGGACCTGTGCACCGCCTACGCCGGCCGCGACGAGAAGGCCGACCTCGTCGCGCTGACGCGCCTGTTCGCGCAGTCGGTAAAGATCCCGACCGTGATCGACTCGACCACCCCCGACTGCATCGAGGCGGCGCTTCGGACGCACCCCGGCCGCTGCCTCGTCAACTCCATCAACCTGGAGGACGGAGGGAAAAACCTCGAACGGGTCTGCCGCCTGGCGAAGAAATACGGTGCGGCCGTCATCGCGCTGACCATCAACGAAAAGGGAATGGCGCTGACGGTCGAGGAAAAGGTCGAGACGGCCCGCGCCATTTCCGACCTGGCGGTGGGGCGGTACGGCCTTCGGCCGTCCGACCTGGTCTTCGACCTCCTCACGTTCACCGTCGGTTCCGGCGACCCGTCCCTGGACGACGCTGCGAAAACGACCCTGGCCGCCATCCGCAGGGTCAAGGAGGAGCTGCCGGGAACCTTCACGAGCCTTGGCGTCTCCAACGTCTCGTTCGGGCTGTCCCCCCCCTCCCGCAGAATCCTCAATTCCGTATTCCTGCACGAGGCGGTGGAGGCGGGGCTCGACGCCGCGATCGTCGACGCGGCCAGGGTCCTGCCGTTTTCCAAGATCGCGGAGGAGGACCGGCGGGTCTGCCTCGACCTCATCCATAACCGCCGGAAGGACCCGCAGGTTTCCCCGCTTTCCGAATTCCTGCGCCATTTTTCCGGCAAGGAGGAGGCGGGCGGAAAGTCCCCCGGGGCGGAGGATGCGGCGCTCTCCCCGGAGGAGCGGCTCGCGGAAAAGGTGGTCGCGGGCGACAAGGAGGGGCTGGAAGACCTCCTGTCGATCCTGCTGACCCGCCGCCCCGCCCAGGCGATCATCGGCCAGCTGCTGGTGCCGGCCATGCGGCGCGTGGGCGACCTGTTCGGGCGCGGCGAGATGCTCCTGCCGTTCGTGCTCCAGTCGGCCGAGGTCGTGCGGGAGAGCGTGCACCGCCTGGAGCCCTACCTTGCGGGGGAGGAGCGGGACGCCGGGAAGAAGGTGCTGCTGGCCACGGTGGCGGGCGACGTCCACGACATCGGGAAGAACCTGGTCGACATCCTGCTCTCCAACAACGGCTACAAGGTCTACAACCTCGGGATCAAGGTGCCCGCGGAGACGATCATCGCGAAGGCGAGGGAGCACGCGGTGGACGCCATCGGCCTCAGCGGGCTGCTCGTCAAATCGGCCATCGTCATGCAGGAGAGCATGCCGCAGTACGCGGCGGCGGGCCTGTCGGTGCCGATTCTCCTGGGCGGGGCGGCGCTCACGGAAAAGTTCGTGGCGGAAAGCTGCGTCCCGGGGTATTCCGGCCCCGTCGTCTACTGCGCCGACGCGTTCGCGGGGCTGTCGGCGATGCGCGCGCTGGAGAGCGGCACCCTGTCCTCGACCTCGCACGACGCCCGGGCGGACGCGCGGCAGGTGAAGCCCGGCGTGCGGGCCGAGCGCGTTTTCCGGGACAACCCGGTGCCCGTCCCGCCCTTCCTGGGGGCGCGGCACGTGACGGACATCGACCTTTCGGCCGTGTACCCGTACGTCAACGAGCAGGCGCTGTTCCGCGGCCGGTGGGGGTACCGGCGGGGAAAGATGTCCGCCGAGGAGTACGACCGGCTCATCCGGGAGACGGTCCGCCCGGCCTACGAGGGGCTCAAGCGCCGCAGCACCCTGGACGGGCTCCTCCTGCCGAAGGCGGCGTACGGCTATTTCCGTTGCCATTCCGAGGGCGACACGGTCTTCGTCGAGCACGGCGGGGCGGTGCACGCGTTCCCCTTTCCCCGGCAGGGCGCCCCCCCGCACCTGTGCATCGCGGATTATTTCAAGACGCGGGAGGAAGGGGGCGACATCGTCGCCTTCTTCGTGGTCACCGTCGGCCAACGGATCGGGGAGATCACGCACCAGCTGTTCGACACCGACCAGTACCACGACTACCTCCTGCTGCACGCGTTCGGTGTGGAGGTCGCGGACGCCCTGGCGGAATACTGGCACGAGGTGATTCGGGAGGAGCTGGGGATCGGGCAGCGGAAACCCTCGGGGCCCGGCGGCTACATCGTGCAGGAGTACCAGGGCTCCCGCTACGGGTTCGGCTACCCGGCCTGCCCGGACCTCTCGGCGCACAAGGCGGTGTTCGAGCTGCTCACGCCCGGGGAGATCGGCGTCACGCTCACGGAATCGATGGAAATGGTGCCGGAGCACACGACGTCGGCGATCGTGGCCCACCACCCCCAGGCCAAGTACTTCGCGGTATAGGAAGGGGACGGCCCCCGTGAAAAAGTACATCTGCGCGAACTGCGGCTACGTCTACGATCCTGCGGCGGGGGACCCGATGAGCGACGTCCCCCCCGGCACCCCGTTCGACGCCCTGCCCGAGGGATGGGTGTGCCCCATGTGCTACGCCGCCAAGTCCCAGTTCGACGAGCTCGACTGACCATGCGCCTTCTCGCTTACGGTTACCCGCTTCGCCGCATCCCCCGG
>JBLNFH010000351.1:0-6796 GCA_050263475.1 Deltaproteobacteria bacterium | reverse complement strand
CGGCGAGGACATCACGTTCGGCGAGCTCAAGCGTTTCATCTACCTCGTGGGCGGGGGCCGGGAAAGCGCCGCGGACCAGCGATGGGAGCAGATCCATTACGGCAGGATCCAGGAGATCGCGGAAGGGGCGGGCGCTCCCTCGGGATTGTCGACCGCCACCCGGTCGCGGGTGCTGCAGGGAGCCTCCGGGGTGCTCAAGGACCTGCTGGACGCGCTGGCTGGCGAGGGCGAGGGGAGGAGGGTCTCGGAAGGGCGCGAGATCGTCGACGCCGTCATGAGGGGGCTCCGCCAGGAGGGGATGCGGATCGACCGGCTGATGCGGCTCCAGTCCCACGACGACTACACCGTGACCCACTCCCTGAACGTGTGCGTGATCGTCGTGGCGCAGGCCGTTCACCTGGGGCTTTCCGAAACGAGCGTTCAGGAGATCGGACTGGCGGCGCTGCTGCATGACGTGGGCAAGGAAACCATCCCCCGGGGGATCCTGAACAAGCCGGGCAAGCTGGATGCGGAGGAATTCCAGCGGATCGCGGAGCATCCGGTCGCCGGGGCGAAAATCCTGAGGAAGACCGATTGCGGCTCGGACCTGCCGATGATCGTCTCCTTCGAACATCACGTCAAATTCGACCGTACGGGATACCCGGCGATCCGATTCGAGGAAAATCTGCAGCCGTCCTCCTACATGACCCAGATTGCCGATGTCTACGATGCCCTGCGCACCTACCGCCCCTACCGGAAAAGCCTCGATCGGGAGACGACGCTCTCCATCATGAAGGAGGGAAGGGGGACCGAATTCGAGCCGAGGTTCTTCGACCGGTTCCTCGAGCTCATGTGAATGCGGTATCCTGAAAAAAGATCCCAGTGTTTCGGGCATAATATCTTTCTTGACGCAAGGGGAAATACCTGTTAAATTCGTGGGCGTTGTCAAATTTGGGCTTCCTGCTCAGGTTTTACAGCAGTAAAAAATCAAGGAGGAACGGCAAGTGGCACAAGGCACAGTGAAGTGGTTCAATGACGCGAAGGGATTCGGGTTCATCTCCCAGGAAGGCGGGCCGGACGTGTTCGTGCACTTCAGCGCGATCAAGGCCGAAGGCTTCAAGTCCCTGAACGAAGGGGATCGCGTCGAGTTCGAAATCACCCAAGGCCCCAAGGGACCGCAGGCTTCCAACGTTACCAAGGTGAAGTAAGCGGGAACCGCCCAAGGGGTTTAACCCCTTGACCATGGAAACCCCGGCGAGCGCACGCCGGGGTTTTTTTTTAAGCCCGGACGAGGGGGGGATCGATGGAGGATAACGGCAAGGGGCTGATCGAATCGGTTTTCGACATTTCCTTCAAAACCCTGGTCACCCCGAGGGTCATCAAGATCCTCTACGCGCTTTCGATCGTAGCGGCGGGATTCCTCTCGATCGTCCTGGTCATCGACGGTTTTTCCGAGTCTACGGGGAAAGGGTTCCTGTCCCTGTTTTTCGTGGCCCCGCTGGTCTTCCTGATCCTCGTCATCTCCTCCCGCATCGTCTATGAATTGGCCATCGTCGTGTTCCGGATCTCCGACCACACCGCCGAAATCGCGAGGAACACGGCCCGCTTCTCCGGCCGGGAGGATGGCCACCGGGCGGGCCCTTCGGAAGGATAGCGGGATCGACCTACTCCGTCCCCTCGATTTCCAGGAACCTCTCCGCGTCGATGGCCGCCCGGCACCCGCAGCCGGCGGCGGTGATCGCCTGCCGATAGACGAAATCGTGCACGTCTCCCGCGGCGAAAACCCCCTCCACGCTGGTTTTGGAACCGCCGTGAAGGACGATGTATCCCTTCTCCAGCGCCAGCTGCCCTTCGAAGATCCGGGTATTGGGCTCGTGGCCGATCGCGACGAAGACGCCGTCGATCCTGCGGACCGACTCCGCGCCGTCCTTGAGGTTTTTCAGCCGGACGCCGGTCACCTCGTTCTTATCGTGATCGAGGATCTCCGTGATCACGGAGTTCCACAGGAATTCGATCTTCGGGTTTTTCCTGGCGCGGTCGTCCATGATCCGGGAGGCGCGCAGCTGCTCCCTCCGGTGCACCAGGACCACGCGCGATACGAAGCGCGTCAGGAAAATGGCCTCCTCGACGGCGGTGTCGCCCCCGCCGACGACCATCACCTCTTTCCCGCGGAAAAAGGCCCCGTCGCAGGTGGCGCACGTGGACACTCCCCGGCCCAGAAGCCTTTTCTCCGACTCGAGGCCGAGCATCTTGGCGGAAGCTCCGGTGGCGACGATCAGCGTCTTCGCCCGGTAGACGCTTTCGTCGGCGGTGACGGTGAAGGGACGCCGTGAAAGGTCGACCTTCGTGGCCGCCTCCGGGCGGTATTCGGCCCCGAACCGCTGCGCCTGCCGCTTCATGATCTCCACGAGCTCGGGCCCCTGGATCCCGTCGACGAATCCGGGGAAGTTTTCCACGTCGGTGGTCAGTCCGAGCTGCCCGCCGGGCTCCCTGCCCTCCAATACGAGAGGGCCCAGGTTGGCGCGGGCGGAATAGATGGCGGCGGTGGACCCCGCGCACCCCGAGCCCAGAATGATCACGTTGCGAACCATTTCGCTTCCTCCGGGTGTGGATTTCTATCGGTGCAGTGTGACCGCGGGATGCCGGGGTTGTCAAGGCGGATGCGGTTTCGGGAAACGCGAATCCGGCGGCGGAATGCGACCATCTACTTGGGGAAAGGGGGAGATTCCCCGAAGCGGATGGATGCGAGAGGAGGGAGCGGCATGTGCAAATCCTGCGGTTGCAGCGGAAAGAAATAAGGTGAAGACGCGGATTCGGGAAGAAGGGAGAGGGTGAAACTCTCCCTTCCTTTTTTGGGTTGAAGGACGGAAACGGAAGACATCCCGCGAGGGATGCATCATACAATGACTGCCGAATCCGGCAGGAGCAGGAGGAATGCGGATGCAGGCAACGGCAGCAGCCCGGGCGGCGCTGATGACGGCGATCGTGGTGGGATCCTTCTTGCTGCGTTGGGGGCCGTGCCCCGCGGATGCGGCGGGCCCCGATGCGGTGTCCAACCTGTCCCCAAAAGAGGCGGCATCGGTCATCCGGCAGCACGCCGGCAGCGGGGATTTCGTGCTGCTCGACGTTCGGACCCCGAACGAATACCGGGAGGACCATCTCCGGGGGGCGGTATCGATCGACTTTCTGTCCGAATCCTTCCGGCAGGAACTGGACCGCCTGGACCGGGGAAAAACCTACCTCGTGTATTGCCGGACCGGGAACCGAAGCGGGCAAGCGGTCTCGATCATGAAGGAGCATCGGTTTCCGAACGTCCTCCACATGTCCGGCGGCATCCTGAAATGGAAGGAAGCGGGATTGCCGACGGTGCGATAGGCGGATTTTCTGCACCGGAAGCCCCGGGAGGAATATGAGGGGGAAAGCGCCCATTGCCTTGATGGAGTGGTTTCGAGAGTCCGCCCGCCGGATGGAGTGGCGCGAGACGGACGACCCCTATCGGATCTGGATATCGGAAATCATGCTCCAGCAGACCCGGGTGGACACCGCGACCCCCTATTACCGGCGGTTTCTCCGGGTGTTCCCCACCGTGCAGGCGTTGGCCGGGGCACCCCTGGACCGGGTCCTGAAGGCGTGGGAGGGATTGGGGTACTACTCCCGCGCCCGGAACCTCCACAAGGCGGCCGGGATCCTGCGCGATGCGCACGGCGGGCGGCTGCCCGCATCCGTGGACGCGCTGATGGAACTTCCCGGCGTCGGGAGATCGACGGCGGGGGCCATCGCCGCCATTGCCTACCGGCAGGACGTTCCCATCCTCGACGCCAACGCGAAACGGGTCCTGGCGCGGCTGCACGCGGTACGGGAGGAGTTGCGCCGGCCTCCCGTCGAACGGTCGCTCTGGGAGCATTCCCGCCGGATGATCCTCCCGGGCAAGGGGAGGGAAACCGCGTTGGCGCTGATGGATCTCGGGGCGACGGTATGCTCCCCGCGGAAGCCCAAATGCGGCGCCTGTCCCCTCGCACCGTGGTGCGGTGCGCGCCGGCTGGGGCTCCAGGATGCCATCCCCCTCAAGCGGGCATCGAAGGTCCTTCCCCATCATGACGTCGTGCTCGCCCTGGTCGGGAACCGGGAGGGGAAGCTCCTGATCGACCGGCGCCCGGGAGGCGGATTCCTGGGCGGCCTGTGGGAGTTCCCCGGGGGGAAACGGCGGCCCGGGGAGAGCCTTGCCGGAGCCCTCCGGCGGGAGATCCGGGAGGAGCTCGGAATCGACATCGAGGTCCTGGAAAAGATCGGTGCGATCCGTCACGGGTATTCGCATTTCCGGGTGACCCTCCATGCCTACCGGTGCCGGAAGGCGGCGGGGAGAGTGCGAACGAGCCGCGAATGGAAATGGGTGGCGCCCGGCGCGCTGGGACGTTTCGCTCTTCCGCGCGCCAATCGGAAGCTCCTGGAACTGATCGCGAGCCGGCAGCCGCACGACGGGAAGGTGCGGGAAAGGGGAACGACATGAAGCTTGCCAATCGATTCGAGGACGGCGGGACGGGCGTGATGGCGACCGCCGGAAGCGACGGGACGGTCAACACCGCCTTGTATGCCGTTCCGCATGTCATCGACGAAAAGACGGTCGCATGGGGGATGACCGAGGGCCGCACCTACCGGTTCGCGAAGGAAAACCCTCATGCGGCCTACCTCTACTTCTCCCCGCGGGGGGATGGAGTCCGGCTGACCCTGGCGCTGAAATCGATCGAGACGTCCGGCGAGCTGCTGGAGACGATCCGTGCGCGGGCGGCCGAGACCGTGAGTTCGAAGGCGGGAGCTGCCGTGAAATACGTGGCCTATTTCCACGTCCTCGAGACGAGGCCGCTCGTCTGAAGGGCAGGGCAGGACGCCGCATGGGAGCGCTTCGCGGCACCGGATTCGGGATCGCGCTGATCCTCCTTTCCCTCCTGGCTCCGGCGAAGGGATCCGGATCGGAGTTGCGCCTGGACGAGATCCGCCTGCCGCCGGGGTTCGGGATCGAGGTGTACGCCGAACGGGTTCCGGGCGCCCGCTCGATGGCGCTCTCCCCGGGCGGCATCCTGTTCGTCGGGACGCGGGAGACCGGGGCGGTGTACGCCGTGCTCGACCGCGGGAAACGGAACCATGGGGACGAGGTCATCACCATCGCCAGCGGGCTGGACATGCCCAACGGGGTTGCCTTCCGCGATGGGTCGCTCTACGTGGCCGAGGTCGGAAGGGTCCTGCGATTCGACGGCATCGAAGGCCGCTTGAAGGATCCCCCGAAGCCCGTCGTCGTCAACGACACTTTCCCCCGCATTGCGCATCACGGCTGGAAGTTCATCCGGTTCGGCCCGGACGGCAAGCTCTACGTACCCGTGGGCGCGCCGTGCAACGTCTGCGAGGAGAAGGACCCGCGGTTTGCGGCGATCCTCCGCATGAACGCCGACGGGACGGGTCTCGAGGTCTTCGCCAGCGGCGTCCGGAACACCGTCGGGTTCGACTGGGACCCGGAGACCAGGGAACTCTGGTTCACCGACAACGGGCGCGACTGGCTCGGGGACGATCGCCCGCCGGACGAGTTGAACCATGCGCCGGGAAAGGGAATGCATTTCGGTTTCCCCTATGTCCACGGCAGGTCGATCCCGGATCCCGATTACGGGGGAAAGGCGGGAGGGCGCAGGTTCACGCCGCCCGAGCGGGAATTGGGCGCGCACGTGGCGGCGCTCGGAATGCGATTCTACACGGGGAAGATGTTTCCCCCCGGATATCGAAACCAGATTTTCATCGCGGAGCACGGGTCCTGGAACCGCACCACGCCGACCGGGTACCGCGTGACGCTGGTCCGGCTGAAGGGCGGCCGGGCAACCGGTTACGAGGTCTTCGCGGAAGGCTGGCTGCAGGGGCGCGGCGCCTGGGGCCGGCCGGTGGACGTGCTCGTCATGCCGGATGGAGCGCTCCTGGTTTCCGACGACAAGGCCGGCGCGATCTACCGGATCCGCTACGGAGAGACAAAGGGGAAACGGGGAATCCGAACCGGAAAAAAAGGTCTACACGAAAACGGAAACTCAAAATAGGATAGGGGGTGAACGGGACCGGCCGGAGACGGACAGGAGGAGAGGATGAAAAAGACGGCGATCGTCGTGGCGCTGGCGCTGATTCTCGGAGGGTGCAAGGCGCCTCCCGCCAGGGAGATCAAGATCGGGCTGATTACGCCGCTCACGGGGGACGTGAAGACCTTCGGGGAGTCGGTGAAAAACGCCTTCGAGATCGCCGTGGACGAGGCCAACAAGGCCGGCGGCGTCGCGGGGATGAAGATCGTGCCCGTCGTGGTGGACGACAGGAACGACCCGACGGAGGCCAGCAACGCGGCGAACCTGCTGATCCACCAGCAGAAGGTCCGCGCGATCATCGGGTCGGTCACCTCCAAGACCACCATCCCCGTGTCCGATCTTGCCCAGAGCGGCAGGATCCCCACGATCTCTCCGTCCGCCACCAACCCGAAAGTCACCGTCGCCGACGGGAAACGGAAGAATTACATGTTCCGGGCGTGCTTCATCGACCCCTTCCAGGGAAAGGTGATGGCCAAGTTCGCCCGGGAGTCGCTGTTCAAGGACAGGGCCGCCGTCCTGTACGACGCCTCCAACGACTACTCCAAGGGGATTGCCGAATATTTCAGCGACGCCTTCACGCTCATGGGGGGGAAGGTGGCCGCATTCGAGTCGTACGGCAAGGACGATGTCGATTTTTCCGCGCTCCTGACGAAAGTCAAGGCCTCGGGAGCCGACGTCCTCTTCCTGCCGGACTACTACAACAAGGTCGG
>JBLNFH010000350.1:0-5422 GCA_050263475.1 Deltaproteobacteria bacterium | reverse complement strand
GCCGCCGAAGCGCTGGGGCTCACCCCGACCTACCTCTCCCGCCTGATCCGCGTGCTGGGGGTGGAGAACAAGGAGCCCTGAGCGCCGCCGGCAGCGTTCCCTGTTAACGCCTGCTTCCTCGGGGGGTCCGCCTGCAAGATGCGCCATGTAAGGAAGGCGCCTGCCTCCGGGGGGTCCGTGCTCACGACGCCGCCCGCGGCTCCCCGGCTTCATCCAGCAAACGTGCGCCAAGATCCTCTCCCAGTGGTCATCGATCCCGATACCCCGTAGAAGACCCGTCCTCCCGTGGAGGGCGTGGTCTCCGCCGGTTCCGCCGCGGCTCCTCGCTGCGCCGCACCCCCCATCGGCTGCGCCTTCCGCAGGAAGTACGTTGACCTGTTTGCGGTGCGGAGAGTTTAAGGAGGGGCGGCGTCTTCTGCCTTGGCGAGGTCTGCTTCCTGGGCTCCTGTCAAAGCGAGCAGCTCGTCGGGCGTCGTGACGAACATGTTGTTCGTCTCCCCGGCGGCGGGGTAGATCGTTTCGAAGCGGCGCAACGAACGGTCCTGATAGATGGGGATGCCTGCGGGAAGGGCCACCGGGGAGACCGCCCCCACCTTGAAGCCGGTGCGTGCCGCCACGTCCTCCGGTCCTCCCAACCGCACCTTTTTCCCGGTGCGAAGGGCTTTCACCTTTTTGAAATCGACGCGCCGGTCCCCCGAGATCACGACGATCACCGGGGAATCGTCCACGACGAGAAGGATGGTCTTGGCGATCTGGCCGACCTGCACGCCCAGGGTCTGCGCGGCGAGCTCCGAGTTGTGCGTCGATTCCTCGAAGGAGTGGATCTCCTTCTCAAGCCCCCGCGACTCGAAGAACGCTTTCACATCGCCTGCCCCCCGCCCCTCCATGCACCCTGCCCCCCTTTCCTGCGGATTCGACCTTCCCTACGCCGGCTTCCGCTGCTGCACCACCGCGAGCGTCACCGTGGCCTTCGCCGCGAGCTTCTCTTCCCCGTCTTTCCACGCGAAGACCTCCGATTCCGCCACGATGATCGTTTTCCCGGCCCTCAGGACGGCCGCCCGGCAGCGGAGGCGGTCCCCCGAAGCGGGCCGCAGGAGGTTGATCTTGAATTCGATGGTCAGGACGGTCTGATCGTGACGGATGAGCGTCCCCCCGGCCCCGCCGGCGGTGTGGTCGGCCATGGTCGCCTGGACGCCGGCGTGGATATAGCCGTCCTGCTGGAGGTGCTTCGGCCGAACGACGATCGTGGATTCGCACCAACCCGGCCCCAGGTCCGATAGCTTCAAGCCGAGGTTCTCCAGGAAAGGGGCGTCCACGAAGATTCTACGGACGTTCTCCTCGAAATTCGGGTTTTGCGTTTTCATGCTGGTAAAATAGCATTTTAGATTGAAGGTGGGGAGGAGGGAGGGGGATGATCCCGTTAACGGAGGTTTCGTTTGTTGCGGGAGCGCACGGAGCCCCGGTGTGCGGCTCCGTAAGGGTCGAAGCGCTGCCGGGCTGCCAGGAGGAGATCGATACGATACTCCCCGGCGCGAAATCCGTGGTCGTCCTCGCCGCTCCGCATTCGCGCAGCGCCATCGAATCCCGGAACGTGCAGGTCGCGCAGTACGACACGATCCACGCCTACGGCGAGGCCGCGAGGGCCTCGCACGCCGTGGCGCTGTGGCTGGAGGGGAAGGGGTGCCGGGCGGTTGCCGTCCCGGCGTTCATCCCGATCGACATGGCGCCGCCCAGGCACGGGATGCGGGGGGCGGTCGACTGGCGGGGGGCCGGTGTCGCGGCGGGGATCGGAGGCTACGGCGAAAGCGGGCTGCTGGTGACCCGGGAGTTCGGCCCCGCGGTACGGTTGGGGGGCGTGGTGACCGATGCGGAGGTCTCCCCGGGGGATCCGCTTCCCGGGACGCCTTGCGTCGCCTGCCGGAAGTGCGTGGAAGCCTGCCCGATGGACGCGCTCTCCGGGGAGGGCAGGATCGACAAGCGGAAGTGCGGCGACAAGATCTTTTCGGGGGGATTCCGGGCCTGGCGAAACTTCCTGGTCGCGCTGATCGAGGCGCCGGCGGAGAAGCGGAAGGAAATGGCCGGGAGCCAGCCCTCCCTCGACCTCTGGCAGAACTTCATGACGGGAAACTACTATTATTGCTTCGCCTGCCAGGCGGCATGCCCCGTGGGAAGACCGTCCCGTGCCTGAACGGAAGAGGGATTTCCTGGGCGTCATCCTGGACTCGCTCGCCAGCGGCGTCCTTGCGATCGACCGGGATGCGAACATCATCGTCTTCAACGACTCCGCCGCCAAGATTCTCGGGGTGCCGAAGGAAAAGGCCCTGGGAAGGGACCTTTTGTCCATCGTCCCCAATTCCGGCCTGGTCAACGTCCTGCGGACGGGGGAGCCGGAGGCCGGGCGCACGCAGGCGATCGGGCCGCGGACCGTGATGACGAACCGGTCTCCCATCTTCCGGGACGGTTCGCTCATCGGGGCCGTCTCGATCTTCCAGGACATCACCGAGATGGAGAAGATCTCGCGGGAGCTCGACTCCACCAAGATCCTCGTCCACACCCTGGAAGAGGTGCTGGCGGGGGCCGGCGAATGGATGGTCGTGGTGGACGCCTCCGGCGTCATCACGATGATCAGCGGGGCGTACGCGGAGTTCAACGGCGTCACGGTATCGGGCGCGATCGGGAAGCACGTGACGGAGGTCATCGAGAACACGAGGATGCACGTCGTGGTGCGGACCGGCGTAGCGGAGATGGGGGAGAGCCAGACCATCCGGGGGCGGGACGTCATCGTGAACCGCATCCCGCTGAAGGACGGCGACCGGGTGGTCGGGGCGTACGGGCGCGTCGTCTTCAAGGACGTGGAGCAGCTCCGGCAGCTGGCCGGAAAGATGAACCTCCTCGAGTCGAAGGTCCGGTATTACGAGGAGGAGCTCACCCACCTGCGCGGCGCGAGGTACACCTTCGACAGCATCGTCGGGTCGGGGCCGGCCATCACGGCGGCGAAGGAAGAGGCGCGCCGGGCGTCGCGGACCGATTCCACCGTCCTCCTGCGGGGAGAGACCGGCACGGGGAAGGAGCTCTTCGCGCACGCGATCCACGCCGCGGGACCGAGGCGCAGCGGCGCGTTCATCAAGCTCAACTGCGCGGCGGTCCCCGCCGAGCTGCTGGAGTCCGAGCTCTTCGGGTACGAGGAGGGTGCGTTCACCGGTGCGAAGAAGGGGGGGAAGCCGGGAAAGTTCGAGATGGCCGCGGGGGGGACGCTGTTCCTCGACGAGATCGGCGACATGCCGCTGCCGATGCAGGCGAAGCTGCTGCGCGTGCTCCAGGAGCGGGAGGTGGAGCGGGTCGGCGGGACCTCCTCGAAGCGCGTCGACCTCCGGATCATCGCCGCCACCGGCAAGCCCCTGGAGGAGCTGGTGGGGGGAGGGGCGTTCCGGGCCGACCTCTACTACCGGATCCACGTCATCCCCATCCACATCCCGCCGCTGCGCGGGCGGAGGGAGGACATCGAGGAGATCGCCTGCGGCTTCCTCGCCAAGGTCTCCGCGGACACGGGCGAGCCGACGCGGCGACTGTCGCCCGATCTCGTCCGGGTCCTGCAATCCTATGCCTGGCCCGGGAACATCCGGGAGCTGCAGAACGTGCTCGAGCGGGCGGTGGCGATGGCCCGGGGCGACGTCCTCCTCCCGGAGCACCTCCCCCCGCACCTCCTTCGCGCGGCCCCCAGCGCCGGGAAGGCGGTGACCCCGGGATCGCTCGCCTCCGCCAAGGCCGAGGCCGAGCGCGACGCGATCGTCGCGGCGCTGAAAGCCTCCGGGGGGAACAAATCGAAGGCGGCGGATCTCCTCCGCATCCACAGGGTCAAGCTCTACGAGAAGATGAAGCGCCACGGCATCCCCGCCGCGCGGGACAATTGACGGGCCCGCGACCGCCCGGGCGGATCCCCTGCGCCGGAAGGTCCCGTCTCAGATCCGCGTGTCCCTGCCCGCCCAGAACCGTTCCCGAAGCACCCGCTTGAGCGTCTTCCCGGCCGCGCTGCGCGGGAAGTCGGCAAGGATCACCACTTCGTGGACCTGCTGGTAACGCGCCTCCACCCGGGCGTTGACCCACTCCCGGATCTCCTCCGGCGCGGCGGCGTCGGCACGGGAAAGGATGACCGCGGCCACGGGGGTCTCCCCCCATTTCTCGCTGGGTGCGCCGAAGACGGCCGCCTCCCGGACGGCGGGGTGCTTCGCGATCACTTCCTCGATGTCCTTCGGGTAGACGTTGATCCCCCCGGAAATGATCAGGTCCTTCATGCGGTCCACCAGGTAGAGGTATCCTTCCGCATCGACGTACCCCAGGTCGCCGGACCGCAGCCAGCCGTCGACGACCGCTTCCCTCGTGAGGTCCGGGCGCTTGTAGTAGCCGGACATGAGGATCGGTCCCCTCCCCGTGATCTCCCCCACCTGCCCGGCGGGCAGCTCCCTGCCGCTCTCGTCCGCGATGCGCATCTCGAAGAGGGGCGGCGGCGATCCCACCGATCCCGGCTTCGCCGCGTAGTCGTTCTTGTCGAGGATGGTGACGAACCCCTCCGTCAGCCCGTAGAGCTCGTGGAACCTGCCCGGCAGCTCCCGGGCGAACCGTTCCTTATGCTCCCTGTGGAGCGGCGCCCCCAGGGAGCAGACCGTCTCCAGGGACTCGAGCGCCTTCCGGGAGAAATGGGGATCGTTGAGCAGCGCGATGATCTGCGAGGGGACCAGGATGACGTGCGTGACGCGCTCCCGTTCCACCGTCCGGAGGAACTCCTCCGCCTGGAACTGGCGCTGCAGGATGAAGGTGGCGCCGAGGTACATCGCGGGCATCAGGGTCAGGAAGGAGCCGTTGAAAACGATCGAGCCGGCATGCAGAAGGACGCTCTCCGGGGTGATGCGATACGCCGAGGAGAAAACCGTGCAGTACATCCCCCGGACGTAGTGCGTGTGGACGATTCCCTTGGGCAGCCCGGTGGTGCCGCTGCTGTAGATGATGTTATAGGGATCGTCGCGGCCGATCGGCACGGCGGGGGGCGGGGCGTCGCTTGCGGCGGACGCCATCGCGCGGTAGCTCCGGTACCCGGGCCGGTCTTCCGCATCGACGAGGACGTATCGGTCGGTCCGGATGCGCGGCAGTTCCGCCCGGACCGGGTCCAGGTGCTCCGCGAATGCCGCATTCGTGATCGCCATTTCCGTGTCGGAATCGGAGAGCAGGGTCGACAGCCCCTTCCCGCGCAGAAGAGGGCTCAGCGGCACGACCACGGCCCCGATCGCGGCGACCGCCCAGTAGACTTCCAGGAGCTCCACGCAATTGGGGAGAACCGTGGCGATCTTGTCCCCCTTGGAGATTCCTTCCGCGAGGAGGGCATTGGCGACCCGGTTCACCCGCCGGTGAAATTGCGAAAACGTGAGGC
>JBLNFH010000349.1:0-3612 GCA_050263475.1 Deltaproteobacteria bacterium | reverse complement strand
AGACGAAGAATTCGTACCGCCTCGCGCTCTGGACCGCCGCCCCCACGCGATGGGCCATCGCGGAGATGGCCTCCATTTCCAGGTGGTCGAAGGCGGACGGGGTGTCCGCGTAGATCGTCAGCGCCATCGGCTGCTGGCCATTCGGCTCGATCCGCATCGACGCCGCGCTGCAGATCCCCGCATCCGCAAGCGTCCTTTCCCACGTCTCCCCGTCGGGATCTTTCCGCACCCGGTTCACGACGCAGGCCTCTGCCGTCCGCAGCGCCTTTCCCGTGGGCCCCTGCCCCTCGGGCGTGTCGTCCCAGCGGATGCCACCGGCGCGGGGGAACGCCTCGCCATCCCCCGCCATCTTCACGGCCCGGACGGAGCCGTCCCGCTCCCCCGAAGCGATCCACGCGAGCCGATATCCCTTCCGCCGCGAAAGCACCTCGCAGACGATCGACAGGATCCGGCTTTCGTCCAGGACCCCGATCAGGGACTGGTCCACCTCCGAGATCAGCCGGAACCTCCCCTCCAGCCGCTCCTTCAGGCGAAACCACCGCTCGGTGAGGGCGAAACCGGACACCAGCAGGACGGAAACCAGCAGCGAGACCCATTCCGTACGGGAGTCGAAAACACCGCCGGAAGGGTCGGATACGGTGGCGGCGAGCTCGTACAACCGGATCCCCCCCAAGGTGAGGAGCGCCAGGGAAACCAGCAGCCACGGGGGTCCCAGCCGGCGGTGATAGACGAACCGTACCGACATGAACGCCGCGAGGAACTGCAACAGCGTGGACCCGACAAGGATCGCGATCATGAACTCCTGCCCAGGATGCCACCCTCCCGAACGTATGTTTCCATGTAACGTTTCGGCATTCCCGGGAAGATTATTCAGGGGTTTTCCGCCGTACGGAAAAAATACCCTCCCGGCCGGCGCCCATCGATTACACTGGTAAATATGAATCCATCCATATAGCTGCGCACAATCTCGTTGCGGGGGTCGCATCATGGCGGACAACGCGCAGAATCACTCCGTGGTGAAAGGGTTTGTCTTCTCGTCGATCTTCTGGCTCATCGTCGGGCTCCTGGTGGGACTGTGGATCGCTGCCGAAATGCTCTTCCCCGCCCTCAACCTGACCCCCTGGCTTTCGTTCGGGCGGCTCCGCGTGGTCCACACCAACGGGCTCATCTACGGGTTCACGCTGTCCGGGATCTTCGCCTGCAGCTATTACATGCTCGAAAAGCTGACCCGGACATCCATCGCCTTCCCGCGCCTCGCCCGCGCCCACCTGTACCTGTTCAACGCGGCGGTCCTCCTGGCGGCGGCCTCCCTGTTCGCCGGAATCTCCACGGCCAAGGAGTACTCGGAGCTGGAATGGCCGTTCGACCTCGTCGTCGTCGCCATCTGGGTGATGTTCTCGGTCAACGTTCTGGGGACCCTCATCCAGCGCAGGGAGAAGCAGATGTACGTCTCCCTCTGGTTCCTCATCGCGACGGTGGTGACCGTCGCCGTGGTCTACATCCTGAACAATCTCGCGATCCCGGTGCACCTATTCAAGTCCTACTCGGCCTACGCGGGAGTCAACGACGCCAACGTCCAGTGGTGGTTCGGCCACAACGCGGTGGCCTCCGTCTTCACCTTCCCGATCCTCGCGATGTTCTACTACTTCCTTCCGAAGTCGACCGGCGTGCCCATCTACAGCCACCGGCTCTCGATCATCGCCTTCTGGTCGCTCGTCTTCGGGTATCTCTGGACGGGCGCGCACCACCTCATGCTCACCCCGGTGCCGGAATGGATCCAGACCGTGGCGCTGGCCTTCAGCATTTTTCTCATCGCGCCGTCGTGGGGGTCGGTCATCAACGGCTACTACACGATGAACGGCAACTGGGAACAGGTGCGGACGAACTACCTGACGAAGTTCTTCCTCCTGGGGATCACCTTCTACGGCCTCCAGACGCTCCAGGGGCCGACCCAGGCCCTCCGGTCCCTCACGAGCCTTTTCCACTACACCGAGTGGGTGGTGGGGCACGTCCACATGGGGACGATGGGATGGGTGACGATGATCATCTCCGCCTCCCTGTACTTCATCGTCGTCCAGGTCTACGGTCGGGACGTCCACAGCGTGAAGCTGGTGGGGGTCCATTTCTGGCTCATCCTCGTCGGGCAGCTCCTGTTCTCCGTCTCCCTGTGGATCGCCGGGATCGCACAGGGGGCGATGTGGAAAGCGACCAATCCCGACGGCTCGCTGACCTACACCTTCCTGGACACCGTGGCTTCGATGTACCCCTACTGGAAGGTCCGGCTCGCCGCGGGGACGATCTACTTCGCCGGAATCGCCGTATTCGCCTACAACCTGGTCCGGACGGCGCGGCCGAAAACGGCGGCGGCGTAAGGAGGGGCCGATGAAACTCTACGAGAATCCGGTGCTCCTGGCCGTCGCGGCGGCGGTCGTCATCTCGGTGGGAACCCTGGTCACGACGTTCCTCCCGCTGTTCCATCCCTCGACGCAGCCGGTAAGCCCGCTCGTCAAGCCGTACTCGGCGATCGAGCTCGAGGGAAGGGACCTCTACGTCCAGGAGGGCTGCAACAACTGCCACACCCAGACGGTGAGGCCCCTGCGCACGGAGGTGGCGCGGTACGGGGACTACTCCAAGCCCGAGGAGTTCGCCTATGACCGGCCGTTCCTGTGGGGATCCCGCCGAACCGGGCCGGACCTGGCGCGCGAGGGGGGGAAGTACCCGGACTCCTGGCACTACCAGCATATGGCCGACCCCCAGGGGATGTTCGATAAGTCGAACATGCCGTCGTACGCGTGGCTGGCGAAGCGCCGGCTCGACACCTCGTCTTCCCTCCGGAAGGTGAACGTTCTCGGATACGGCTACGATGGGGCCGAGGTGCGGCGGCAGATCGACGGATTCCGGAGCACGGTGACCGCGGCGAGCTATCCCTCCTCCGCGGCGAGGGCCCGCGTGACCCCCGAAACCCTCCGAGGGGAAATCACCGAGATGGACGCCATGGTGGCGTACCTCCAGAAGCTCGGGCACGACCTGAAGGTAGCGGCGAAGAAGGAGCCAGCGGGAGCGAGGACCTCGGCGGCGGAGGCGCGGAACCCTTACGCAGGCGTTAAAAAAGCCGAGGAGGAGGGGGAGAATCTATACAAGGCCAACTGCAGCTCCTGCCACGGGGAGAAGGCCAAGGGCGGCTTCGGCCCCGATCTCACCGACCCGCAGTGGAAGTACGGCGGGACGGACGGAGATCTCTTCGCCTCGATCGCCGGCGGGAGACCCGGCGGAATGCCCGTCTTCGAATCCGCGCTCGGGAAGGACCGGATCTGGAAGGTGATCACGTACCTGAGGAAGCTGGGCAGCCGATGACCGGAAGCGGGTGGACCTATCTGCTGTTCAGCGGGGCGCTCGTGGCCGTCTTCGTCGGCATCGTCGCCTATTACTACGGCCGGCGGCGGCGCGAGCGGGTGGAAGCCCCCAAGTTCAGGATGCTCGAGGACGACAGCGAGCCCCGGCGGCCCGGCAAGGGCCGCTGAGGGGGACGGCGGAAACCTTTCCGGAGGTGGTGCCATGGAGAACCCGTTCAAGGACATGGAACGGCACAACAAGCCCCCCCGGGGCTTTCTC
>JBLNFH010000348.1:0-3466 GCA_050263475.1 Deltaproteobacteria bacterium | reverse complement strand
TTCCCGCGGCCTTTCTGTTTTCAGGGCCGTCGGGGACCCCGCTCCCGGCGGCTTTTTTTTTGGCGAGGACACTCCTTTCCCGCATCCCGGAAAGGATGCCGGGGCAGGAAGGTCCCCGGAGTAAAAATCAAAGGAGGGAGAAATGGGGGACAAGGTATTCATCTTCGACACGACGTTGCGGGACGGGGAGCAGGTACCGGGGGCGAAGCTCGCCAGGGAACAGAAGGTGGAGATCGCAAAACAGCTGGCGGCTCTCAAGGTGGACATCATCGAGGCGGGGTTCCCTGCGTCCTCGCCGGGAGATTTCGAGTCCGTCCGCGAGGTCGCCCGGGTCGTGAAGGGCCCGGTGATCACGGGTCTCGCGCGCGCGGTGCGCAAGGACATCGACACCCTGTGGGAAGCGGTCAAGGTCGCACGACGCCCGAGGATCCACACGTTCCTGGGCACTTCCGACATCCACATCCAGAAGAAGTTCCGGTCGGACCGGGAGAAGATCCTGCAGTGGTGCGTGGATACCGTGAAGTATGCCCGGTCGCTGTGCCCCGACGTGGAGTTCTCCACGGAGGACGCCGCGCGCACCGACTTCGAGTTCCTCTGCCGTAGCGTGGAGGCCATCGCCAAGGCGGGCGCGACGACGATCAACGTCCCGGATACGGTCGGGTATGCGACGCCGCAGGAGATGGCCGACCGGATCCGGCGCCTGAAAGAGAGGGTGCCCGCGCTCGACAAGGTGATCCTCTCCATGCACTGCCACAACGACCTCGGAATGGCCACGGCGAACACGCTGGCCGGGATCCTGGCGGGGGCACGGCAGGCGGAGGTGACGATGAACGGGATCGGCGAGCGGGCGGGCAACGCGGCGCTCGAGGAGGTGGTCATGGCCCTCCGGACCCGGAAGGAAATCTTCGGGAACCTCTTCACGGAGGTGAACATCCGGGAGATCGCCAAGACCAGCAAGATGGTATCCGCCCTCATGGGGCTTCCCATCCAGCGGAACAAGGCCATCGTGGGAACGAACGCCTTCGCGCACTCCTCCGGCATCCACCAGGACGGGATCCTGAAGGACCGCTCCACCTACGAGATCATCCGGCCGGAGGACGTCGGGGTATCGGCACACACGTTCACCCTGACGGCGCGCTCGGGCCGCGCGGCGCTCAAGCACCACATCGCTTCCTTCGGGCACGCCCTGACCGACGCCCAGCTGGACGCGATTTACGCGAAGTTCCTCGAACTCGCCGACAAGAAGAAGGAGGTGAAGGTCGAGGACCTGGAGGTGCTCGTTCAGGAGGAGCTGTTCAAGGTCCCGGAAACCTACCGGCTGGAGCACATCCAGATCCTGTCGGGAACGCAGGCGACGCCCATGGCCGCGCTCCGTGTCCGGTGCGGCGGCGAGGTGATCGAGGAGGCGTCCACGGGGAACGGCCCGATCGACGCGGCCTACAAGTGCATCGAGCGGATCGTCGGGCAAAAATTCACGCTGATCGACTTCGGCCTGAACGCGGTCACTTCGGGAAAGGATGCCATCGGGGAGGCGACGGTCCGCATCCGGACGAACGGGACGATCTTCGCGGGAGGGGCCAGCTCCACGGACATCATCGAGGCGGCGGTCAAGGCGTACCTGTCCGCGATCAACCGGTGGGTGGCCGCCGGGGAGAAGGTCATGGTGAAGCGCAGGAGTGCGCGCAAGGAGGCCGTCAAGGCGCAGGCCGTGTAAGCCCTGGCGCAGGGGGAGCCCGGGCCGGCCCGGCAGGGGAGGGCCGGCCCTACCGGTATTCTTCCCGGGGGGGAGAGAACGCGTCCAGCGCCACCGCCCCGTTGGGCCCCGTGACGACCCGGTGCGGGACGCCGCCGGGGATCAGGTAAATATCGTTGCCGGATAGCCGCCGGGTTTCCCCCGCAACGGTCAGCTCCATCTCTCCCGACACCATCATCCCCATCTGCTCGTGCGGGTGGGAGTGCTCCGGGACGACGGCGCCCGGCTCAAGGGTTACGAGGGAGAACATCAGCTTCTCTCCCCACGCGATTTTCGCCGTGACTCCCTGCACGAGAAGCCGCGGCGGGATCTCGGCGGGGTTCCAGATCCGGTGCATCGGCGTCGCCTCCAGTCCCTCCCTGCATGGCGCGGGGGGATTTCCCCGCTTTGCATCCCGGGGAGATGGAGTATTATAACCACTGCGGCTTCTCCGTCGCATGTACGAGTCCGGCAACCACCCAAAGAACCTTCCATGAAACGGGTTTCCGCAGGCAGACATCGTCAGTGGGGAGGCGTTCATGGCGGAGCTGCTGGCAGCATCTCCCGATCCCATCTCGCAAAAATGCCTGTCGTTTCTTCAGGACCTGCTGGAAGATCTCCATCCCCGCGATTTCGCCGTCCGATTATGGGACGGCAGCAGGCTGGAGGAGGAGCGGGGGGAGCCCCGGAGATTCACGATGGTCCTGAATCACCCCGGGGCGTTGCGCGCGTTGTTCCGGTCCCCCAGCGAACTTTCCCTGGGCGAAGCCTTCCTGTTCGGCGACTTCGACATCGAGGGCGACATCGGAAGCGCCTTCTCCCTGGCGGACTACCTGGTGCACCTCGATCCCGGGATGGGCGAGCGGCTGCGGTTTGCGTGGCGGCTCTCCAGCCTGCCTTCCCCGGCCCGCGGCCGGGCCGTTCGACCGTCGGAGCGGCTGCACGGCGACCGGCACTCCCGCACGCGGGACCGCCAGGCGGTGACCTACCACTACGATGTATCCAACGATTTTTACGCCCTGTGGCTGGATGCGAGGATGGTCTATTCCTGCGCCTGTTTCGCATCGCCGGAGGAGGACCTGGACGCCGCCCAGGAGCGGAAGATCGACTACGTCTGCCGGAAGCTGCGTCTGCGGCGCGGCGAGCGCCTGCTGGACCTCGGGGCCGGCTGGGGCGGCCTGGTTCTTCACGCCGCGCTCCGGTACGGTGTGGAGGCGGTGGGCATCACCTTGAGCCGCCCCCAGGCGGAACTGGCGAACGAGCGGATCCGGGAAGCGGGCCTTGCGGACCGGTGCCGGGTCACGGTCTGCGACTACCGCGACATCGACGAGCCGGGGAGCTTCGACAAGCTGGTCAGCGTGGGGATGTTCGAGCACGTGGGGGAGTCCCGCCTGGGGGTGTATTTCGAGCGGGCGTTCCGCCTGCTACGGACGGGGGGCGTTTTCCTGAACCACGGCATCGCCAGCTACCCCGCCGCCCCGCCGATTCCCGGCCCGTCGTTCACCGACCACTATGTCTTTCCGGACGGGGAGCTCCTCCCGATCAGCTCCACGCTGCGCGCTGCGGAGACGAAGGGATTCGAGGTGAGGGACGTGGAGAGCCTGCGGGAGCACTATGTCCTTACCCTGGAGAACTGGGTGCGGCGCCTGGAGGCACGGCGCGAGGAGGCCTGCCGCGCCGCAGGCGAAACGGCCTTCCGCCTGTGGCGGCTGTACATGGCCGGCGCGGCCCACA
>JBLNFH010000347.1:0-6577 GCA_050263475.1 Deltaproteobacteria bacterium | reverse complement strand
ACTCCAAGGAACACGTCTGCCCTCCCGCGATGGATGATGGTAAGCTGTTGCCGGCATACCTATCAAATGCCGTGCCCGGGGAAAAACCCACGTTTATCGGCGCCCTGCGACGCCGGGAGGCAGGATCCGTCCGGGCGGGAACATCCGATCGGATAGACCTCTTATCCGTTTGGATAACGTGGATTCGGGGATGGACCCGCGGTATAGTGAGTTATAGTAAATGAGGTACCGTAAAAAGAACGGTCCGCAGCGAGGGATTCGGATGTTCGGAATCGGCTTCCAGGAAATGATCCTCATCTTAGTGGTCGTTCTGATCTTCTTCGGGCCGAAACGTCTGCCCGACCTGGCGAAAAGCCTGGGCAAGGGGCTTGCCGAGTTCAAGAAAGCCTCCGAGGAAGTGAAGAAAGGCATCGACGAGGCGATGAAAGAGGAACCCGCAAAGGAAGAAACCCCGCCGGAAGCCGCCCCGAAGGTGGAGCCCTTCCCCGAGGGGGAGTTGTCCCTTTCCTCCAAGGCGCCGCAGCTCGCAGCCGAAGAGAAGGAGACCCTGCAGAGTCCTCCGGCGCAAAAGGGATGACCCCCGAAGGTTCGCCAGCCGCATGAGCGACGAGGTGCGCGAGGACGTTCGCGGAGAAGAAGAAGCGCGCCTTCCCCTGTCCGAGCACCTGGAGGAGCTGCGCAAGCGGCTGATCCGGTCCCTGCTCGCGCTGGGCATCGGAGCGGCCCTTTGCTACAACTGGGCGGAAGACATCTACCGGTGGCTGCTGCGGCCGCTGCTTGCGAATCTGCCCGGCAACTCGCGCCTCATCTTCACCGAGCTCACCGAAGCCTTTCTCACCTATTTCAAGGTGGCCCTCTGGGGGGGCTTCATCCTCGCCTGTCCGGTGATCTTCTACCAGCTCTGGCGATTCATCTCTCCCGGCTTGTACCGGAAGGAGCGGAAGGTCGTCCTGGCCTGCGTCGCATGGTCGACGGCCGGACTCTTCGCCGGCATGGCGTTCGGCTATTTCGTGGCCATCCCGCAGGTGTTCTCCTTCTTCCTGGGGTTCGGGCGCTCCGTCATCGTCCCCATGCCGTCGATGAAGGAGTCCCTGTCGCTGATCCTTCGCCTGCTTCTCATTTTCGGGGTCATGTTCGAGCTTCCGCTGGTGATGTTCCTCCTCGGACGGGTCGGGATCCTCACCCCGGTACTGCTGCGCAAGGGGAGAAAGATCGCCGTCCTGGGGGTGCTCCTCCTGGCCGCCGTTCTCACCCCTCCGGACGTGGTCTCCCAGTTGATGATCGCCGTCCCGCTGTATGTTCTCTACGAAGCCGGCATCCTGCTCTGCGCCCTCGGCGCGCGCCGGGGCAAAGCGGCGGTGCAGGCTTGAGCGGGCGGGAGAAATTCACTATAGTCGGAAGGAGGCCGCGGTACACCGCCGCGCAGATCCGCAGGATGGTCGCCTCGATGGCCCGACGGATCGATTTCCCGCGCGTCCGCAGCTACGGTGACGGGGGTGCTCCGGGAGAACGCATCGAGATCACGAAAGATGTGGAGATCGACCTCACCGGCAGCGACATCCTGGTCCCGCTTCCCGATTGCCGAAAGCATTCCGACGGAGGACGCAGATGATCATCGAGTGTCCCGCGTGCAGCACCAAGTTCAGGCTGGACGAGTCCCGGATCAAGGGAAGGGGGGCGCGGGTCCGCTGCCGCCGATGCGGAGAGACGATCGTCGCCCTCAAGCCCGTCGAGCCGCAGGCGCCGTCCCCTGACGCCGGCAAGGATTCCCTCGACCTCCGTTCCGTGGTGCGGGAGTCGATGGGGGAAAAACCCGTCGAAGCGCCGCCGGAGACATCCCCCCCCGCAGCCCCCCCCCAGGAAAAGGACGAGGTCGACGCCGCCTTTGCAAAATTTCTCACCACCAGCCGGGTGGAGGAGCCCCCCCCGTCCGGAGAGGCGAACGAACCTCCCCTTCAGCCGGATCTCTCCATCGACTTCCGGCCGGAGAAAAAGCTGGAAATCGACCTTCCCGTAGAGTCTCCGGTGGAGTCCCCCTCGCTCGATTTCCTCCGGGGCGGGACGGGAACGCACGACATCTCCCCCAATCTCCGGGAGGAGCCGCAGGATTTTCTCCTTGCGACGGAAACCCCCGCCGCGACGGAAAGCCCGTTGTTCCCCTCCGCGGAGGAACCGCCGCGCGAAGCGCCGGCGGAACTCCGGTCCCCCCGCGAGGAGAGCGAGGCTCCCCCTCCCCCGCCGTTCGAGCCGCAGGGCGGCACGGAGGCTTTCCGCCCGGTGGCGCAGGAGCCGAGGAGAGCCGCATCCCCATCCCCGTTCCTTCGGCCCTCCGTGGCCGGTCTTCTCCTCCTGTTCGTCCTGCTCGCGGGAGGCGGGGCCTACCTCGGGTTTACGAAGGGGGGACAGGACCTGCTCCAGGGGTTGATCCCCGGGATGGAGTCGCTGTGGCTGCGCGGCGCCGGGAAACCCGGCCCCCAATACGACGTCCGCAACCTGATCGGTTACTACGAACCCAACGCGGCCGCCGGAAACCTCTTCGTCATCAAGGGCCAGGTGGCCAACATGGGAAGGACCCGCAAGAACGTCGTCCGCATCCACGCCACGCTGCTCGACAGCAAGGATCATCCGATCCTGGAGACGACCTGCTACGCGGGGAACACCCTCCCGGGAGAGACGCTGCGCACGGCCAGCCGGGCAAAGATCGAGGAATCCCTGTCCAACCGTTTCGGCGAACGGCTGATCAACATGGACATCGCGCCGGGAAAATCCGTGCCCTTCATGGTGGTGTTTTTCAACGTCCCGGAGGGGATCAGCGCATATCGCCTGGAGGCGATGGACGGCAACTGAAAAGCGGAGGCGGGCAAGGCGCCGCCGGCGAGCCTATTTCTTCTGGTCGTCGGTCTTGGCCGGCGTGACGTCGACCTCGTCCTTCTCTTTCATGGATTTCTTGAAATTGCGTATTCCCTCGCCCAGTCCCTGGCCGATCTGCGGCAGTTTCCCCGCGCCGAACAGCAGGACGACGATCACCAGCAGGATCAGCAGCTCAGGCAATCCGAGTCCGAACATGTCTCCTCCTTCAGGCCGCTACCGGCATTAGGGACATTATACCGTTACGGGGGAACCGGCGTCCCTCAATTTTCGCGAATCGTCTCCTCCACCGCCACGCCGAAATGCCGACCCGCCGCTTCCTCCGCGAGCAGAACCTCATCCCCTTCGCGGAGTTTCGCCACCGACACGGCCGAACCTCCGGGCCCCGCCAGGCGAATCGTCTCGGCATTCTGAAGGATGACGGAATGAGCCGCGCCGGAAGGGGAAACCGCGCGGACCAGGAGAAGCGGTCTCCGCTCCACCTTGACCCGCCCCACCGTCGCGGCTTCGCCTTCCCCCGCCTCGTTCACGAGGAGCACTTCGGAGCCGGAAACCAGCTCGGACAGATAGGCGGTGCGACCGCCGGGTAGCCGGCAATAGGAATGGACCCCGCCCGCGTTCACGCGGAACGGGCGCGGGAGGACATACGGATTGGGAATATTCTCCGCGCAGACGAGGAACATCCCGGCGCTGGAGTTGCCCACCAGCATCCCGCGGCTTCCCTCGATCCACGTGCAGGTGTCGACGCAGACCCGGTCGCCGATCCCCAGCGGGGAAATTTCCGTTACCCGGGCCGCAGCCAGCGGGGCCGTTCCGGCCTGCCTGCGGGCTTCGGACGCCAGGGCGCGCATCCCCGAAGGATCGTCCGCCAGCAGGACGATCCCGTACACTCCCTTTTCGAGGATCCCCCGGTAGAGCGTCACTTCGTCGGAAGTCCGCGCCGCCGCCAGGATCCTGCGCCGCCAGGCGACCAGGTTTTCCAGGGGGATCACCTCCCGGTCGCGGGGAAAGACGACCCAGACGGTTTCCGGAGGAGAGGACAGGATCGCGGCCTCGTCCGCCTTTCCCTTCATCTCGATGACGCGGTAATCCCGCCCCTCGCGGTAGTCCCCTTCCGCGCAGGCGGTGCGGACCCGCCCGAGCTCCCGCGCCCGGTCGGAACAGCCGTCGGGAATCCACATGGTGTCGACGCCGGACTCGAGCGCGGCGACCGCGATCTCCTTGTCCCACGGGATGATCCTCGCCCAGAGGACGGGAGCCATCACTTCTCCCCGGCCTTGAGAATCCCCATCGCCTCCGGAACGGTCGCGCCGCCGTGGACGATCGCCACGATGGCCTTGACCATCGTGGCGGGGGACCGGTGCTGGAAGACGTTCCTGCCGATGGAGGCGCCGGCCCCCCCGGCGGCGACGGCATCCCGGAGCATCCGCAGCACCTGCTCGTCGCTCTCCATCTTCTCCCCGCCGGCGATCACCACGGGGCTTGCGCACCCCTCCACCACATCCCGGAAGGTTTCCGGGCTGCCCGTGTACGGGACCTTCACGATGTCCGCGCCCATTTCGGCCCCCACGCGAGCGGCATGGCGGACGTAGCGGACGTCGTACTCGTTCTTGATCTTGGGCCCGCGGGTATAGATCATCGAGAGCAGCGGCATTCCCCACCGCTGGCAGGAACTGGACACCGTCCCGAAATCCCGAAGCATTTGCGCCTCGTCATCGGCCCCCAGGTTCACGTGGATGGATACCGCGTCGGCGCCCATCTGCAGGGCATCCTCGACCGTCGCCACCAGGACCTTCCGGTTGGAGTCGGGAGAGAGGCTCGTGCTGGCGGAGAGGTGGAGGATGAGCCCCAGGTCCTTCCCGTATCCCCGGTGGCCGAACATGGCAGCGCCGCGGTGCACCACGGCGGCGTTGGCGCCCCCCTCCGCGATGAGATTGGCCGTGGGCGGTATCTGGATGAGCCCGGGAATCGGCCCGACCGTCACCCCGTGGTCCATCGGGACGATCACCGTCTTCCGGCTGTTCCGGTCCACGATCCGTTCCATCCTGATCTTTTTCCCGATCATCTTCCTTCCCCCGGCGCCGGCGGGCGTTGCGTCGCGGGCCTCACCTGTAGACCCCGCGGACCTTCAGCAATTCGTTCAGGTACGTGATGCTGTCGGCGTACTTGCACGCCTCCTCGTATTTCACCTTGCCGGAGGAAACGAGCTCCGCCAGGGTCCAGTCGATGCTGACCAGTTCCTCAACGTTCGTCTGCATCATTCCGCGCAGCGCGCTCACCTTCCCCTCGCGGATGGCGTTCCGGACGCGAAGGGAGGTGCTCATTTTTTCCCAGGCCAGAACCCTGCCGGTTCCGGAAGCGCGGAGGAGGAGCCGCTGGGAGAAAACCAGCAGCAGGCATTCCGCCAGTTGGGCCCGGATCTGGGGCTGCTGGTTCCCCGGGAAGATATCGACGATCCGGTCCACCGCGGCCGTGGCGCTGTTCGAATGGAGCGTCCCCATGACCAGGTGGCCGGTCTCTGCGGCGCTCAGCGCGATGGAGACGCTTTCGTAGTCCCGCAGCTCCCCGATGACGATGACGTCGGGGTTCTGGCGGAAGATGTGCCGCAGGCCGTCCGGGTACGTCAGCGTGTCGGTGCCCACTTCGCGCTGGTTGATGTTGGAGCTCTTGTGCTTGTGCGTGAACTCGATCGGGTCCTCGATCGTAATGACGTTGGCCTTGCGCTCCCGGTTGATCACCTCCACGAGGTTGGCCAGCGTCGTCGATTTTCCATGCCCGTTCGGCCCGGTGACCAGGATCAGCCCCTGCGCCCTCAGCGCGTATACCCGGAGGAATTCCGGCAGGCCCAGCTCCGCGGCGCCCGGGACGGAATCCGCCACGTGACGGGCGGTGAATGCGAGGGAGCTGCGCTGCCGGTATACGTTGCACCGGAAGCGGCCCAGCCCGTGAAGCGAGTAGGCGAAATCGAGCTCCTTCGCCTCCTGGAAGGTCCGCTTCTGATCCGGGGTAAGGATGGCGAAGATCATCTGCTCGATATCGGCCGGATTGAGGGCCGGAAGGCTCAACCGCCGGATTTCATTGTCGACGCGGATCGACGGGATCGCCCCCGCGGACAGGTGAAGGTCCTGTCCCTTCCAGGACACGAGCGCTTCCAGAAGGTCCTCCATGCTCTTTTCGAGCTTGGCCGGCTTCCGGGTCTTCTTCTCGACCTGGAAGCTGAGGGTTGTGGTGGCGTAACCGTTGGACTGGAAGAAGGCCAGCGCCTTCTCGAAATGCATCGCCGACAGGATCACCGGCTTGGTGCTGTGCCCCGACTGGAACTCCACTTCCGACAAGGCCGAAAGGTCGGTGGGATCCACCATACCGACGACCAGCTTCTTTCCCTCGAACCCGATGGGAAGAATCCGCCGCAACCTCACGATTTCCAGCGGGATCAGCTTCTGGATGGAAGAGGGCACCTCCACCTTCTCCAGATTGATGTGCTGCAACCCCAACTGTTCGGACAGGCCGTTCAGCAGGGCCTCTTCGCTGATAAATCCCATGCGGATGAGATTTTCGCCAATGGTCCCCCCCATTTGGCTTTGTGTCTTCAGTGCCTGCTGCAGCTGGTCCTCCTGGACCAGGCCCGCAGCGACGAGGATCTCGCCGATCTTCTGTTTCTTTTCGGACATGCTCCCCTCCCTGGCAACGGAACGCGGGATCGACTCTC
>JBLNFH010000346.1:0-3865 GCA_050263475.1 Deltaproteobacteria bacterium | reverse complement strand
CTGGAAGATCAAGGGGAGCTACGTGGGGAAGGAGGCGTTCAACACGTACTTCGGTTACCCCTCCTCCTCCCCGCCCGTCTACTCGAAGGCCAAGGCCAAGGCCCGGTGGAAGAAGGCGGTGAAACGATCGGAGCAGCGGAAGGCGCGCGCTATCCGGAAGCACCGGTATCACGGGAAAAAGAAGCCGGCTCGCCGCCAGCCCGGCGTCGCAGCCCCGACCGAAAAAGACCGCGTGGGATAACCCGGATGGAATTCCGAAGGATCCTCGCCGGGAGGCGGAGCCTGCGGGCGTTCGCGGACCGGCCGGTGGAGCCGGAGAAGATCGGGCAGATGATCGAGGCGGCGCGATGGTCGCCGTCCTGCGGGAACCGGCAGCCGTGGCGGTTCACGGTCGTTGCCAGGGACGATCCCCGGCGGCCCGCGCTGGAGGGGGCATTGACCCGCGGGAACGCATGGGCGAAGAAGGCTCCCGTGCTGATCGTGAGCGGGGCCCGCAGGGAAGACGGGTCGGTCGTGGAAAGCCGGGAATATTACCTGCACGATACGGGACTGGCGACGATGAGCCTCCTCTACCGGGGAGTGGACCAGGGATTGCTCGTCCACCCGATGGCGGGATGGAAGGAAGCGCCGCTGAAGGAGGCTCTTTCCATGCCGGAGGATTTCCGCCCGATCGCCGTGATCGCGGTCGGCTACCCGGGAAACACCGGGGATCTGGACGAGGAAACCCGGAAGAAGGACGAAACCCCTCGAACCCGGAAAGAAATCGGCGAGGTGGCGTACCTCGGCGGTTTCGGCGAGCCGTTCCGCGCCGCGCTTCCGGCGGCCCCCGCGAAACGGTACGAAATCGACATCCCGCTGCGGTTCCGCGACATCGATTCGATGGGCCACGTGAACAACGCCGTGACGCTGACGCTCCTCGAGTATGGAAGGATCCGGTTCTACTTCGACCTGTTCGGGGCGCGGCGGGTCGACGAGATCCCGTTCATCCTCGCCGAGGCGAACGTCCGGTACCGGATTCCCATCCTGCTCCAGGACCCGGTGCGCCTCCGGATGCACGTAACCGACGTGGCTCGCAGCTCGTTCCGGTTCCAGTACGAACTCTCCGACCCGCACGACGGGCGCATCTATACCGAGGCCGAGACGGTCCAGGTCATGTACGATTACGCCGCGGGTCGTCCCCGCCCCATCGATGCTTCCTTCCTCGAAAAGATAAGGGAGTTCATCGGCGGGTAGGTCCGGCGGGTCGGCGGGATCAGCGGACGGAGAAGACCTTTTCGTAATCCGTCAGTTCCCGCAACGCCTTCTCTTCCAGTCGGATCCGCTGCCGCAGGAGCGCGAGGTTGGCCAGGGAGAATACGACCAGGGTCACCGGGGCGCGCATCAGGAGCGGGAGGAAGAGGAACTCCAGCACCACGACCAGGTAATTCGGGTGCCGCAGAAACCGGTACGGCCCCGAGCGCTTCACCTGCCCGCCCGGCACCACGATGATCCGGACATTCCAGTAAGGCCTCAAGGACGCCATGCACCAGAGGCGCATCCCCGCGAGGAACGCGACGGCGAACAGGCAGAGAATCGTCCGGGCGTCGAGGGGGAGCCTCCAGGGATACGATTCCACGAAGAGCGACAGCAGGTAGGCCCCGTGCAGGACGGCGATGTTGCGGAAGGATTCCGGGTGGAACTCCTTCGCCCCGAGAGGCTCCAGCGCGTTCCGGTTCCGCCGGGAGACCCGCATCTCGAAGAGCCGCTGCAACAGGACGACAACGAAGACCCACGAGAAGGAATACGTCGTCATGTCCGCACCAGCACCATTTCCGAGGAAAAACCGGGCCCGAACGACGCCAGGACGCCATACCCCGGCGTCTTGCTCCCTTCGTCGGCCATCCAACGCTCCAGGACCAGGAGCACCGAGACCGAGGAGACGTTGCCGAAATCGCGCAGCACTTCCTCGCTGAAGCGCAGCTCGCCGTTGGAGAGCCCGAGCGCTTCCCTCATGGCGTCCAGGACCTTCGCGCCGCCGGGGTGGATGATGTAATGGACCAGGTCGCTCCTCTTCAGCCCGTGCGGCAGCAGCAGCGCGTCCACCAGCCCACCCAGTTCCCTCCCGATAATCTCCGGAAGCCGGGGGGTGAGCACCAGCCGGAACCCCCTGTCGGTCACGTCCCAACCCGCGATCCCGCTGCTGTCGGGAAAGAGGTGGGAGCGTGTCGCCACGATCCTCGGCCCCGCCGGTTTCCCCTTTGCGGCGACATCTCCCGCCACGACCGCCGCGGCGCAGCAGTCCGCGAAAAGGGACATGGCGACCAGGTTTTTCCTCGAGAGGTCGTCCGGCATGAAATTGAGGCTGCACGTTTCCAGCGCCGCTACCAGGACGACGCCCTCGGGATGGGCGAGGCAGTAATCGGATGCGCGGGCGATCCCCGCGGCTCCGGCGCCGCACCCCAATCCCCACACGGGAAGGCGCGTGGTGTTCCGGGACATTCCGAGCTCGTTGATCAGGTGGCTGTCCAGCGAGGGGGTCGACAGGCCGGTGGTCGTGGCGAAGATGACGTGTCCGACCTGCCCGGGCTTGCACCCCGCCGCCTCCAGGCATGCGCGGGACGCCCGGACCAGCAGCTCCAGCCCCTTTTCCCGATGCACCCGGTTCCGTTCCTCCGGGGTGCGGGGGGAAAGGTACCAATCCAGCGGCATCATGAAGGCGCGCTCCCGGATCCGCGAGTGTTCGAACACCTCGTGGATCCGCTGAACGTCCGCCTCCGGTATTTTGCCCGAATACAATCGACCCACCGCGGCCTTGAGAAATTCCTGGGGGATCGCATGGGGCGGAGAAGCGTGGGAAGCGGACAGGATTGCCGGCATCGTGCGGACCCCCGTCGAGAGGCCATCGTCGGTGAAGAAATGAACGGCCCTCACGATTTAGATGGGAGTCTCTCCAAACTTATTCGCGGGAAGGCGAAGAAAGGGGACTCTCCGCCTTCACTTCGCCGGCGTGGCTTCCAGCTTTCCCTGCATCCCCTTCGACCGGTGGGTCGACCCGAGGAACGACTCGTCGCAATAGAACGTATAGGTTCCCGCAGGCAGCGGGGAAAGGCGGACGAGCGTCTCTCCGCCCTTCAGCAGGGACTGCCGGATGAGGACATTGCCGCCGGGGCTCTCCAGCATGAAGGAATGCGGGATGACGGTGGCCTCGTTCCGGATGCGCAGCACCACGGGCGTCTCCGCGGGGATCGTCAACAACGCCGGGGAGAAGAAATAGCTTCCCGCCCGCAGGTCGACCACTTTTTCACCCGGCGCAACCGTCACCGCCCCTTCCCGGACAGGAGCTCCCGCGCATCCCGCCGCGAGCATCAGTCCCGCCAGCAGAATCCATCGCTTCATTGCAGTTCCTCCGCATTCATTTCCAATAAGATGCAGCGATGGAAAAAGCGGTGCAGCCGAAAAGGATGAATGGGAAGGATAAAGGAAGGGGGGGCGGCGTTTCGCCGTCCCCCATGGAGCCGGGAAGCTCTAGAACCGGTATCCCAGGTTGATTGTCGCAAGGATGCCATCGATCTTCACTTCGTCCACAGGGAACCCGAAGTCGGGTTTCGCCCAGAAGTATTTTCCTTCGGCGCCGATGAAAATAACGGGGGTGAGGTCGAAACTGCCCCCGATGCCCAGCTGGAAGCCGAGGACGGTGTCGTTCTCGTCAAAGGGGCCGCTTTCCGCCTTCACATAGTACGCCCCGACACCGCCCAGGGCGTAAAGTTCCGCTCCCGGGAGAGGATAAATGGCCTTCAGGTTCAAGGTGAACGGGTAGGAGGTCAGATCGGCACCGTCCTCGCTGGTGAAATAGCCGACGCCGAACTCGAGGGCGAAATTGGGATGG
>JBLNFH010000345.1:0-4075 GCA_050263475.1 Deltaproteobacteria bacterium | reverse complement strand
GGGGAACTGTCAATTTGGCGAGGGAATATCCGGAATAAAACTGGCTGGGAGGGAAGGGGTCGAACCTTCATTAGAGGCTCCAAAGGCCCCTGTCCTGCCGTTAGACGACCTCCCAATGCCGATACGACGGAACGGCCGGCGGCGTCTCCCCGTCACGGGACGGCGAACGCCGCCGGTCGGTCGCAGGCACGGGAGAATCTTAGCGGGCCGCCACCATGCCGTCAAGCTTGCGGATCTCCCGCTCGTACTCCGAGAGAACCGCGTTCTCGATCCTGTCGCGCGTCTCGTTGTTGAGCGGGTGGGCCGTGTCCCGGTAGGTCCCGTCCTTCTTCTTTTTGCTGGGCATGGCGACGAAGAGCCCGTTGTTGCCGTCGATGATCTTCAGGTCGCGCACGACGAAACAGTTGTCGAAGATGATCGTGGCGTACCCCTTGAGCTTCTCGTTGTCGGACACGGGATAAACTTTGACCTCGGTGATATCCATCTCCCCCCTCCTCCCCTTCCTCAGATGTTTTGGGCGACAAACAGCGCTCGCCCGCCTTCCCTCGAAAGCATCCCCCGCGCTTCGCACGCCGCTCTCGCGCTGCCGAACAATCCGAATACCGCCGAACCGCTCCCCGAAAGCCCCGCCGCCCTGGCGCCGGCGGCGTACAGCTCCTTCTTGATCTCGCCGATCTCCGGCCGCGCCCCCTCCCAGGCGCCCTCGAAATCGTTGGAAACGGAAGGGACCAGGTCCTCCCAGTCCCTGAAAGCCATGGGCTCACGGTCCGGCGGGGGCTCCTCCGCGCGGCGCTGCAGCCTTGCGTAGCCTTCCCGCGTGGAGAGCCCGAACGCCGGCTTGACGATCAGCGCATGGAACGGGAGCCTCCACGAGACAGGGGTCAGGCGATCCCCGATCCCTTCCGCAAGCGCCGGGACTCCCAGCGTGAAAAACGGAACGTCCGCGCCGATCCGGACCGCCATCTCCCGGAGCGTCTCCCTTGGGGGAACGCGCCCCGTGAGCGCGATCAGCCCTTTCAGCGCCGCGGCCGCATCCGAGCTGCCGCCTCCGAGACCCGATTCGACCGGAATCCGTTTCCGGATCCGTATCCGGACCCCTTCCGGGGCTCCGGCCCATTCCATGAAGAGCGCAGCAGCGCGATGACAGGTGTTCGCGGCATCCGTGGGAATGCGGGGGTCGTCGCAGGATACCCGGATTCCCGAAGCCGCCTCCTCCACCGTAATCTCGTCATAAAGAGATACAGGAACCATTACCGACATTATATTGTGAAAGCCGTCCGGGCGCTTGCCGAATACCTTCAGGGAAATGTTCAGCTTGGCGGGAGCGAGATAGGAAAATCCACGGGGTGCGTTCACGGCGCGCTCATATCAAACATTGTTTTCGAAAAAAAATACTACCGTTATCCTATTTTGTCAAGCAATGCCGGTCGCTGCCCGCGCGGACGCGAAACGGGCGGCGATCGCATTCGGAATCGGTATGCCCAGGGGAGAGGAAAAAGGGAGGGGCGCTCAACCCTGCTTCCGGAACCGGAATCCGGACTTGTCGTCGCCGTCGACCCGAATGGTGTCCCCTTCCCGGAATTCGCCCTGCAGGATTTTCATCGCAAGGGGATCCTGGATGTGCTTCTGGATCGTGCGCCGCAAGGGCCTGGCCCCGTAGGTCGGGTCGTAACCGATCTCCGCGAGCCGCTCCTTTGCCGCCGTGGAAAGCGAGACGGACAGTTTCCGGTCGGCCAGCCGTGCGTTCACCTCGCGGATCATGAGCTCCACGATTGCGGAAAGCTGCCCCTTGCCCAGGGCGTGGAACAGGATGATCTCGTCCAGGCGGTTCAGGAACTCGGGCCGGAACGACCTTCGGAGCTCCTCCATCACGCGATCCCGGAGAACCTCCTCCCCTTTCCCGGGCATTTCCTGCATCCAGTGGGATCCGACGTTGGAGGTCAGGATGATCACCGCGTTCCGGAAGTCGACGGTCCGTCCCTTCCCGTCCGTCAGCCGGCCGTCCTCAAGCACCTGGAGGAGGATATTGAACACGTCGGGGTGGGCCTTCTCCACCTCGTCGAACAATATCACCGCGTACGGCTTCCGGCGAACCGCCTCGGTCAGCGCGCCGCCCTCTTCGTAGCCCACGTACCCCGGCGGAGCCCCGATCATTCTCGCAACGGAGTGCTTTTCCATGTATTCCGACATGTCGAGCCGCACCATGGCGGCTTCGTCGTCGAACAGGAACTGCGCCAGCGCCCGCGCGAGCTCCGTCTTCCCTACCCCGGTCGGCCCCAGGAACAGGAACGACCCGATCGGGCGGCGGGGGTCCTTCAATCCCGATTTGGCGCGCCGGATCGCGCTGGACACCAGGTGGACGGCCTCTTCCTGTCCCACGACCCGCTCCCCGAGCCGCTCTTCCATCTTCAGGAGCTTCCGGATCTCCCCTTCGACCAGCCGGGCTACCGGGATCCCCGTCCAGCGGGACACGATCTGCGCGATGTCCTCCTCGTCCACCTCCTCCTTCAGGAGCCGGCCCCCCTCCCCCTGCCCGGAGTCCGCCCTGGAGAGCCCCTCCGCCTCGCGCGCGAGGGCCGGGATCGTCCCGTACTTGAGCTCCGACGCCCTTTCCAGGTTCCCTTCCCGCTCGGCCCGCTGCATCTCGGAGGTCGCCTGCTCGATCCGCTCCTTTACCGTACGGCTCCGGGAGATCGATTTCTTCTCCTCTTCCCACCGGACGCGAAGCCGGGCCGCCTCCCTGGACAGGGCGGACAGCTCCTCGCCGATCCGTGCGCGCCGCTCGGCCGAAGCCGGGTCGATTTCCTTCGAGAGCGCCTGCCGCTCCATTTCGAGCTGGATCTTCTTCCGTTCCACCTCGTCGATCGGCGTCGGCACGGAATCGATCTCGATCTTGAGTCTCGATGCCGCCTCGTCCACCAGGTCGATCGCCTTGTCGGGGAGGAACCGGTCGGTGATGTACCGGTGGGAGAGGGTCGCCGCTGCGACCAGCGCGGCATCCTTGATGCGGACCCCGTGGTGCACCTCGTATCTCCCTTTCAGCCCCCGGAGGATCGCGATCGTATCCTCCACGGAGGGCTCGCCCACGAGCACCGGCTGGAACCGCCGCTCGAGCGCCGCATCCTTTTCCACGTATTTCCGGTATTCGTCGATCGTCGTCGCGCCGACGCACCGCAGCTCCCCTCGCGCCAGCGCGGGCTTGAGCATGTTGGAGGCGTCCATCGCCCCTTCCACCTTGCCCGCCCCCACCAGCGTGTGGAGCTCGTCGATGAAGAGGATCACGCGCCCCTCGGCCGAAGCGATCTCCTTGAGCACGGCCTTGAGCCGGTCCTCGAACTCCCCGCGGTACTTCGCCCCGGCGATCAGCGCGCCCATGTCCAGCGCCAGCACCCGCTTTTCCTTCAGCCCCTCCGGCACGTCCCCGGTGACGACCCGCTGCGCCAGCCCCTCCACGATCGCGGTCTTTCCGACTCCCGGTTCGCCGATCAGGACCGGGTTGTTCTTCGTCCTGCGGGACAGAACCTGGATCACCCGCCGGATCTCGTCGTCCCGGCCGATCACCGGGTCGAGCTTCTCCCGCCTGGCCATTTCGGTCAGGTCCCGGCAGTACTTCTCGAGCGCCTGGTACTTGTCTTCCGGGTTTTCGTCCGTGATCCGCTGGCTCCCCCGGATCGAGGTCAGCGCGGAAAGGAGCGAATCCCGGCTGATCCCGTGCTTCCGGAGCAACTCCGCGACCTTGCCCTGGGGCTCCGAGGCGAACGCCAGGAGAAAGTGCTCGGCCGAGAGGTACTCGTCCTTGAAGGCGTCGGCCTCCGCGACGGCGCGCTCGAACAGGGGCTCCATCCGGGGGGAAAGCCCGCGGGATACGGCTCCCGAGACCTTCGGGAACGTGGAGAGGAGCGATACGGCCGCGGCGGCGAGCCGTTTGGGGGCGGCCCCGGCCCGGTCGAACAGGTCCGCCGCGACTCCCCCCTCCTGCTGCAGGAGCGAGACGAACAGGTGCTCCGGCTCCACCTGAGCGTGCCCGCGCCCGGAAGCCAGCCGGATGGCGTCCTGCAGCGCTTCCTGGGATTTG
>JBLNFH010000344.1:0-7935 GCA_050263475.1 Deltaproteobacteria bacterium | reverse complement strand
CAGCAGCTGAAAACGTCCCGCCTCGCGGTACGCGATTCCCCACCCGTCCGGGTGGTTCCCCCCGGGTCTTTTCTCCCATCCTTCCACGAGGTTGCCGCTTCGGGAGAAGGCGGAGAGGGCGGCCAGGTAAGGCGCAGCGTCCACCGGCTCGAAAGCGGCAAACCCGATCATCCTGCACATGGGCAATTCCCCCCGTCCGTAAGAGATGAAGAAGCCGGTCCCCCCGATTCGGAAATACGGATCTTGGTATCTTTTTAGGATATTCCTGCGAGAAAGGTCACGCCGATTTATTTCAGCGTTCGGAGATAGGCAACGATCTGCCATCGCTCGACGGGGGAAAGGTCCGCCCGAAACGCCGGCATCCCGCCGGCGCCGTCGGAGACGATGACGAAAAGCGTTCCGTCGGGCAGGCGGGACACCGGGGACCCCGGGTGCAGGTCGGCGGGCGTGGGGACGTATTTCTTCCCGACGAGGCCGTCCCCCCTGCCGGATGCGCCGTGGCAGGGCACGCAGAAGATCCCGTAAAGCTCCTTCCCCTTCGACAGGTTCCCCTCCGTGGGCGAGACGGGGTTCTTGAGGCCCGCGGCTTCCGACATCGGGGGAATGCGCTCCCTGCCTTTCGTCGGGATCGAGTCCTTCGGCGGCAGCCGGACCGGCTCCTCCTGGGGTTTGAAGGCCGGGTTGTCCCACATGTTCCGGTCGATCTTCTCGCATGCCGGCAGAATGATCGCGACCATCGCGATGACGAGGAGCGCTGCCCGTCGTCCCTTCACAGCTCCCCCTCCTCGGTCCGGACATCCGTCCCGCCCGCCTCTTTCAGGGCCGCCGCCGCGCGCAGGGCCTGATCCCCCGGCTCCACCGCCGCGCACACCGCGATCTTCCCCTCGTGGATCCGCGGGTCGAACACCTTCCGCGCCCGGAACCGTGCCAGCCCGATCGAGAGGAATCCCGCGACCAGCGTCGCCAGGAGGGCGGCCAGCATGGCCAGCTCGTAGGTAACGATCATGGTCGGCGGGACGGAGGCGATCGGCTTGCCGGCGGTGACCAGGGGATACACCAGGTAGGAATAGAGGGTCAGGCCCGCCCCGGAGACGGCCCCGACGAACCAGAAAAGCGCCACGGCCCAGGGGAACCGGATCGGCCGGGGATCCCGGACGACGGCGCCGTCCGGCAGCGCCACGGAGGAGATCGTGGTGACGTCGGCGTTCGGAAGCGGCAGGGTGCGCAGGGCGCGCGCCGCCGCCGCCGCCGGCTCCACGGCGTCGAATAGCCCGATGACGACCGTCCTGCCGCCGCTCATTTTCCTTCCCCTTCCTCTTCCTGGGCGACCGACGGGACGGTGGCCGTCCCGATGGACCGGTCCGTCGTGCGGAAGAGATGCTCCTTGATGTCGCTGATCGCCATGACGGGAAGGAGCTTGGAAAACAGCACGTAGAGCATGCAGAACATCGCGACGGAGCCCACGATGTAGGAGATCTCCACCCAGGTGGGGAAATAGTTGAGCCAGACGGAAGGGTCGTTGCGCCGCGCCAGGGAGGGCACCACGATCAGGGCCCTTTCCGCGAACATCCCCACGTTGACGACGAGGGATACGACGAACAGCGCGGGGATCGACCGCCGCACCTTCGACAGGCACAGGGCCGGCAGCGGGATGAGGAAGTTGCAGGTCAGCATCACGAGGAAAAGCGGCAGGAAGTGCCCCCCGTAGGAGCTGACGAGCTCCCAGTCCTCGGGCAGGCGGCTGTACCAGGTGGTCAGGAATTCCGAGAAATAGAAGTAGCCCCAGATGAGCGTCATCGTCAGGAGCAGCTTCCCGAGGTTGTCGAAGTGCCGCACGGTGAGGAAGTCCTCCAGCCGGAAAACGCGCCGCAGGAACGCCATGACGGTGATGACGCCGGCGATCCCGGAGTAGATCGCCCCCGCCACGAAGTACGGCGCGAAGATGGTGCTGTGCCAGCCCGGCACCATCGCCATGGCGAAGTCCCAGCTCACGATCGAGTGGACCGAAACGGCGACGGGGATGATGAGGACCGCGAACAGGGTGGAGGCGACGTGGTAGCGGCGCCATTCGTGGTGCGTCCCCCGGAAGCCGGCGGCGAGGACGGTGTACAGCTTCTTCCGCCACCCCGCGGCGTGGTCCCGCGCGGCGGCGAGGTCCGGGATCATCCCGAAATAGAGGAACAGGATGCTCCCGGTGAGATAGGTGCTGATGGCCACCATGTCCCACAGGAGGGGGGAACGGAAGTTCGGCCACAGCATCCGCTCGTTGGGGTAGGGGATCATGTAGTAGAAGCGCCAGTTCCGCCCCAGGTGCATGAGGGGGAAGAGCCCGCCCACCATCAGCGCGAAGACCGTCATCGCCTCCGCGCCCCGGAGGACCGGCGCGCGCCAGCCCGCCTGGGTGATCCGCAGGATCGCCGAGATGAGGGTCCCCGAGTGGGAAAGCCCGATCCAGAAGACGAAGAGGATGATCATGGTGCCCCACATGACGGGGCGGGAAAGCCCGGTGACCCCGAGCCCCGTCGCCATCATGTAGATGAAGACGCCGACCGCCGCGGCGGTCAGCGCGGCGAGAACCCCCGCCGCGAGGTACCAGGACTTCGTGGTGACGAGGTTGGACCTCGAAAGCGTCTCGTACAGCAGGCCTTCCCCTTGTCGTTCCAGGTGATGCCGTTCGCTCATCGCCCGGGCCCTTTTTGCTTCTTGAGGTAGGCCGTTTTCGGCTCGGTTCCCAGGTGCTCCATCAGCTTGAACAGCCGCGGGTCCTTCACCATCCGCGAGACGGCGCTGTCCGGGTCGAGGAGGTCGCCGAACAGGATCGCTCCCGGGGGGCAGGTCTGGGCGCAGGCCGGCAGCACCTCGCCGTCCCGGATCTTCCGCCCCTCCTTCAGCGCCGTCTCCTTCCCCCTGCGGATCCGCTGGATGCAGTAGGTGCATTTCTCCATCACGCCGCGGGACCGGACCGACAGGTCCGGGTTCAGCTGCTCGTCGAGCGGCTTCTCCCACTTGTGGCTCCACCAGTTGAAGACCCGGACCGAGTAGGGGCAGTTGTTGGCGCAGTACCTCGTCCCGATGCACCGGTTGTACACCATGGCGTTGACCTGGTCGTCCTCGTCGTGGTAGGTGGCGTACACCGGGCACACGATCTCGCAGGGGGCCTTCTCGCAGTGCATGCACGGGGTGGGAACGAAGATCGCGCGCGTGTCCGCCCCTTCCTTTTTCCAGTACCGGGACACCCGCAGCCACTGCATCAGCCGGCCCTTCCCGGCCTCTTCCTCCCCGGCCGTCGGCGTGTTGTTCTCCGCGACGCAGGCGACGACGCACGCCCCGCAGCCCGTGCAGCGGTCCATGTCGATCACCATCGCCCACTTGTGCTTCATCGGGTCGATCCTTCCGCACGTCTCACAGGATGTTCTCGTACTTCCATTGCCCCTCGACGTTGACGGTCCGCACGAGGCTCCCTTGCAGTTTCGCCTTGACGAGCGAAACACGGGCGGACTGGCGCGCCGGCGCCCCGGAGACGCGGTCCGCCTTCACCGGGAGGAGGGAGAACGGGTTCCCTCCACGGTTTGCGGCGTTCGTTCCGTACCGGGTGTGCCCCTGCCCCAGCGGAAGGGCGACCACGCCGGGCGCCATCGCCGGGTGGATGACGACGAACGCCTCCATCGAGCCGAAGGGGGAGGCCACGACGACCCCGTCGCCGTCCGCAAGCCCCAGCGTTTCGGCGGTCTTCGGGTTCACCTCGACCCAGTTGCGCCACACGGCCGTCGTGACCGGATCGGGCAGCTCCTGCAGCCAGGAGAGGTTCGCCCCGCGGCCGTCGGAGTGGGCGATGGACGGATAGACGTGCAGGAAGAGGGGGTAGCGGGCCGGGTCCCCCTCGAACTCCGCATCCGCGGTTGCGGGCAGGGACGGTTTTTCCCCCTTCCGGGCGGTGCGCGGGGCAGGCGCCTTCCCGGGAAAGACCCCGCCGTCCCTGCGGGCGTCTTCGAGATCCACTCCCATGCCGGCGTAGGACTTCTCCACGCACTCCCGGAAGCCGGCCCACGGCAGCGCCGCTGCGACGGGCCCGCCCAGCTCCCGGGCCGCCGCGATCAGGATGTCGGGCATCGATCGGGTGTCGCGGAAAGGATCGACGACCGGCTGCATCATGGAGAGGGCGTCGCCCGCGTGCCCGGCCGGGGCGATGTCGTCGCCCCATTCCTCGAGGTACGTGGGGACGGGGAGCACGAGGTCGGACAGGGAGGCGGTCTCGTCCAGGAAGGAAGCGAACGACACGATCTGCGGCACCGACAGGAGCGCCTCCCCGAACTTGAGCGGCGCGGGAAGGGTGAAGGCGGGGTTCGTCGATCCGGATAGCAGCGCCAGCCGGTACGTCCCCTTGCGCATCTTCTCCACCGAATCCCGCACGGAGGCGAACCCGCTCTCCGGAGGCGGCAGCAGCAGCCCGGCGTCGGCCCCGAATCGCGAAAACGCCGCGAGCCGGTTCGGGAAGGAGATCCCCCCCGGCCGGCCCACGTTGCCCGCCAGCGCGTTCAGGAGCGCGGCGCACGCCAGGTTGTACGTCCCGTTCGTGCACCCCGCCGCGCCGTCGCCCGCCATCGCGATCCCCGGCGCGTTGCCGGCGAACTCGCGCGCGACGGCCTCGATGTCGGAAGGGGGAAGGCCGGTCGTCTTCCCCACCGCCTCGGGGGTCATCCGCGAAAGGCCGGCGGCCCAAAGGGAAGCGGCGGCGGCCGCGGACGGCGTGAGCTTCTCCCGGACCATCACGTGCGCGATTCCCAGCGCGGCGGCCCCCTCGGACCCCGGCGCGACCGGAAGGAAGACATCGGCGTTCGCGGCGGTCATGGAGAGGCGCGGGCCGAAATGCACGAACTTCCCCCGGACGGTCGGGCGCGACTGGCGCATCTGCCCGTAGGCGCGGCCGTAGTGGACCGGCGAAATTCCCGTCTCGAGGAAGTCGCCGCTGAAGGAGAGGAGGTAGCGGGCGTTGGCGAGATCGTACTCGGGGACATCCCGGATGCCGAACACCGCTTCGTTGGCCGCCAGCAGCGCATCCTGTCCGAACGGGTCCCATGCGACGCGGTGCGGGGACCCGAATGCGCGCATGAACCGGGCCGCCACCAGGTTCCGATGGCCGCGCATGGGCTCCGTGAGCATCAGGAGCGAGGCCGGCGCCCCTGCCTGCAGCTTCTTCAACCCGGTCAAAAGGATCGAGAGCGCCTCTTCCCAGGAGATCTCCGCGAACTTGCCCGATCCCCGCGGCCCGGAGAGCTTCAGCGGGCGCCCGATCCGCTCGGGATGGTAGAGCGCCTGGAGGCCCGCCTGTCCCCGCGCGCACAGCTTGCCCCGGTTGACCGGGTGGAGCGGGTTCCCCTCGATCTTCTTCGCGCGGCCTTCGGATACCCGGACCACGATGCCGCAGCCCGCGGGGCACTGCCGGCACACGGAGGCATACCCGAGCGATTCTCCCAAGGCGGTGTTCTCCGGCGGGATCACGAAGGGGATGATCTTCTTCGGGATCCGCTCGCAGCCTCCGAAGAGAGCCGCGAAGGCCGTCGCGCCGCCGAGTTTCAGGAAATCTCTCCGGTCGAGCATCTACGCCCCTCTCAGATGTGGCAGGACCAGCATTCGATGGAAACGCCGCGGCTTTTGTGACACTTCAGGCAGAATCCCATCGTGAACTCCTGTTTTTGAACCGCGACGTCCACCTGGTCCATGCCGGGATGGCACGTCAGGCACGCGATTCCGGCATTGACCATCCGGAAGTGGGGGAAATAGGTGTAGTCCGGAAGCTCGGTCACCCGGTTCCAGGGGATCGGCTTCTTCTCCTTCCAGTACTGCGCGAGCTTTTTGATTTCGGGATGGTTTACGGCGATCACCCGGTGGCAGTTCATGCATTTCTCCACGGAGGGGATGCCGGCGCTGGCGGTTTTGGTGGCGGACGAGTGGCAGAAGCGGCAATCCATCTTGTAGCCGGTAACGTGGATCTTGTGGTTGTAGCGGATGGGCTGGGAGGCTTGAGCGAACGCAGCGGCGGCGCCGCCGAGCAGCAGGAAGGCAAAAAGGGAAGCAACGAGGGCGGCCTGCCGGTGGCGTCGAAGCATCGGTCCCCTTTCGGTTCCCGGAATGACTGCGGCCCGTATATGTAAAATTTTATCCCAACAACATCAAGGGAATCCAAAAATCTGCTGGTTACCTTACGCAGGTCTTTGCCGCCGGGATGACGCACAGGAATTCGAAGGGGCCGTCTCCCGCGTTGGAGAAGGAGTGTTCCTCGTCCGGCGCCACGTAGACGAAGCTACCCGGCGTGACCTCCGTCTCCCCGTCCTTGCGCATCACCTTCCCCTTCCCCGAGAGAACGAAGACCTCATGCTCCCAGGGGTGGGTGTGGTAAGGGGTGCCGCCTCCCGGCGCGAGGGAAAAGTGGCGCATCGTGAAAGTGGGCGCGCCGACGTTTTCCCCCATCAAAACGCGGAGGGAGACCCCCCTGGCCCCCGGCTCGGCAACCGGCTTCGCCTCGATCTCTTCCCATCTCGATACGTGCATGGTTCCTCCACGGAAAAGCGGGGCTCCCCTTCAGGGACCCGGCGGAAGATAGGTGCGGCACGCTTCTATGTTTACCACGTGCGCCTCCCGCATGTCCGCGAAAAACTCCTTCTCCCCGGGGGTCATCTCCGCCTGCGGCATCTCGTCGATCTTCCGGACCACCCACGCCTGCCCCTTGACCAGGAGCGCCAGGCGCTCGGTCTCGCCGGCGAGCGCAAGGACCTTTTCCGCGAACGCCCCCACCTTGTTGTGGGGCTTGGCCCCGCGCGCCTCGATGAGCCGGTAGAGTCCCGCGCAGAACCTCCCCTCGTCGTTGCGCAGAACGACCAGGAAATCCTTTTTCTCGCCGGCGGAGGCCTCGTCCGCCATCGCCTGCAGGCATTTCACGCCGGCCCGCTCGGCCTCCAGAAGCTCCTGCATCCGGTCGATCATGCGACGCCCTCCTTTCCGCCTAGAATCCCGCGGCGCGGTTCAGGTCCGCAAGGATCTGTTTTTCGCTGACGTTGTGCATCATCGCGCTCTGCTGGACGCTTTCGGTCGCCTGCCCCGGGCAGGAGAAGCACCCTTCGCCGTAATACTTCTTGAACACCTTCACCGTGTCCGGATAGACGGAGAGGATTTCGCCCAGGATGTTGTCCGCACGGATCGGCTCCCCCTTGGACAGGCGGCCTTTCCGCGCGCCTCCTCCCGCCGTCCCGGCGGCGGCCGGCGCGGCCTCGCCCGATGCCGCCGCGATGAGGTTGGCGACCATCGGTTCCAGGTCGACATTGTGCCGCTGGCACGCCATCCGGAGCGTGATCGGGATCTGCTTGACCTGCTCCCGGTGCTCGGGATTGGCCAGGGAGGCGAACCCGTTGGCCACGAACACCTCCACCGTCTGCGGCCAGCGCGAGAGGATCTCGCCGACCCGCATGTCGGGCTGGATGTCCGGTCGCGGCGGCGCGGGCGCCTCCGCTTCCTCTACCGGCTCCGCCGCGGCCGCCGGCGCCAGGAGCATCGTCGCCCCCAGGTTCACGACGAACATCGCGACGGCGACCACCGAGAGGCATGCGAACAGGACGAACGCCGTCGAGGGGCGCCCCGGGGAGGCCGCCACCATGCCGATCAGCCCGATGTTGGACAGGTAGAAATGGACGGGCACCCACGACGGAAAGCGGAGGGTGCGTCCGTTGAACCGGGGCAGGATGAAATAGCCGACCCCGTAGATCATCATGGACATGAAGCCGAGCAGGTTGAAGTGGACGTGGGCGAACCGGACCCACGGCGCCGCGTCCGCCCCTCCCATGAGGATCCCCAGCACGGATGCCAGGAAAAAGTAAACGAGCGATGCGGCGACGAAACCCTTCGTATAACGATCCATCGTACTTCCGTGCCTCCTTTATCGCG
>JBLNFH010000343.1:0-6481 GCA_050263475.1 Deltaproteobacteria bacterium | reverse complement strand
GTGCGAATTGCGGTGAGCGGAACGGCAGTGAGCGGGCGAAGGTCGCGAACGTAGCGGAGTGGAAGCCCTCCGCGAGGAAGAAGGCGGATTCCAGGGAACGTACCCGGCCGCGGCGGAAGATGAGGCATTGAGGGCATGAAGAACATCCTGGAGCGCATGAAGGAGTCCCCGCTGCTGTTCGACGGGGCGATGGGCACGATGATCTACGAGCGGGGCGTGTTCATCAACACGTGCTACGACGAGCTGTGCCTGTCCAACCCGAAGCTCATCTCCCAGATCCACCGGGAATACGTGGAGGCCGGGGCCGACGTGATCGAGACGAACACGTTCGGCGCGAACCGCTTCATGCTCCGCCCCTACGGCCTGTCCGACAAGGCCGAGGCGATCAACCGCCAAGCCGTGCGGCTGGCCCGGGAGACGGCCGGCGACTCCATCTTCGTCGCCGCGGCGGTGGGGCCCTGCCTCCGCCCGGACCAGATCATGCCCGAGGAGCGCGTCGCCGAGGTGGAGGGCGCCTTCGCGGAGCAGCTGGGCGCGCTTGCCGTGGAGGGCGTGGACCTGGTCGTGTTCGAGACGTTCACCCACCTGCGCGAGCTCCAGGTGGGCGCGCGCATCGCGAGGCGCCTGGGCATGCCGGTGCTGGCCTCCTTCGTCCTGAACGAACGGGGGGAGACGGCCGTCGGCACCCGGGCGGAGACGATGGCGCGGACCCTGTCGACCGACCCGAATGTGGACCTCGTGGGGATCAACTGCGGCGTCGGGCCCGCGGGGGTGTTCGACGCGCTGCAGGCGATCCTGCCGGTGACGACGAAGCCGGTCGTCGTGATGCCGAACGCGGGGCTGCCCCGGGACATCGCCGGCCGGATGATCTACCTGACGAGCCCGGAGTACTTCACCGAGTACGCCAAGAAGTACATCGAGATGGGGGTGCGCGGCGTCGGCGGTTGCTGCGGCACCACGCCGGCGCACATCCGCATGGCGTCCCGCACCGTCAAGTCCCTGAGCGGCGTGAAGAAACACGTGAAGGTGCGCGCGTACGCGCGCCAGGAGCCCCTGGTGCACGTGGTCGCCTCCGAGAAGAAATCCCGGCTGGCCGCGAAGCTGTTCGCCGGGGAGAAGGGCACCTCCGTGGAGATCCTGCCGCCGCGGTCCTGGGACATGACGGAGATGCTCGCGAAGGTGCGGCGCTGCGCCGAGGCCGGAGTGGACGCGATCAACATCCCGGACGGCCCCCGGGCCAGCGCGCGGGTCTCCCCGATGATCGCCGCGCTGACGATCCTCAGGGAGGTCGGCATCGAGCCGATCCTCCACTACTGCTGCCGCGACCGCAACCTGATCGGCATGCAGTCGGACCTGCTGGGCGGTTTCGCGGCCGGCCTCGCCAACTTCCTGATCATCACGGGGGACCCGCCGAAGCTGGGCGACTATCCGGACGTCACCGGCGTCTTCGACGTCGACGCGATCGGCCTCGCACAGGTGGCGGCCAACCTCAACCGGGGCTACGACATCGGCGGAAACCCGATCTCGCCGCCCACCGGGATCTTCATCGGGGTGGGGGCAAACCCGTGCGCGGTCGAGCTGGAGCGGGAGATCGACCGGTATTTCCGCAAGATCGACGCCGGGGCGGAGTTCGCGATCACGCAGCCGGTGTTCGACGCCGATGCGCTCCTGCGGTTCCTGGACCGCGTGGAGGGACACTCCCGGACCATCCCCGTCATCGCGGGAATCTGGCCGCTGGTCAGCTTCAAGAACGCCGAGTTCATGAACAACGAGGTGCCGGGCGTGGTCGTCCCTCGAGAGGTCCTGGAGCGGATGTCCCGCTGCCGCTCCAAGGAGGAAGGGCACCGGGTCGGCATCGAAATCGCGCGGAAGATCATCGAACGTATCTCCTCGCGCGTGAACGGCTTCCAGGTGAGCGCACCGCTGGGGAACGTCGATACCGCGCTGGCGGTGCTGGGCAAAACGGCGAGATCCGGCGCCGGAAAGGAATCCTAAATGTTGACATCCTTCTCGAATGTTCCTGTAAGATTGTCGGTATGGAAGAATCGGGTCTGAAATTCTCCGAGGACCATCTCTGGGTGCTGGAGATGGGGGAAACCGCCCGCGTCGGACTGACCGAGTACGCCCAGGAGCAGCTGGGCGAGATCATCTCCGTCACGTACGCCGAAATCGGCCGGTTCATCGAGCCGGGGGATCCGATCGGAGAGCTCGAATCCCAGAAGACCGTCGTCGAGCTCGTCTCCCCGATCACGGGAACGATCAAGGCGGTGAACGAGAGCGTCATGGAGGACCCCTCCCTGATCAACGTGGACCCGTACGGAAAGGGGTGGCTGGTCGAGGTCGAGGTCAACGAGGCCGAAGAGATCGAGAGGATGATGAGCTCCGAAGAATACGAAGCCTTCGTCGAGGATTGAACGAACCCAAGGAAAGGTGATGACGACCGGCGGTCCCCCGCAGCCAACTCCTTCGACCGACACCAGGCGCAGCTTCCTGAACATAGCGATCGGAACCTTGGGAGCGGTGTTTGCCGCATCCCTGGCCTATCCCCTGTTCCGGTTCCTCTGGCCCCGGGGCGACCGGACCGGCGGGGAGGGGCGCGTCGGGATCCCGATGGAGGAGATGCCGGCAGGCCAGTCCCGCATCGTCCTCGTGGGGGGGGAACCGGTGCTCGTCATCCGCGAGGCGAACAGGACGATCGCGCTGTCCGCCACGTGCACCCACATGAGCTGCATCGTGAAATACCGGGGGGAGGGCGTCATCGTGTGCCCCTGCCACGCGTCGGCATTCGACCTGAGCGGCAACGTGACCGCCGGGCCGGCCCCGCGGCCCCTCCCCTCGTATCCGGTGCGGATCGAGGGGAACCAGATCGTCGTCGGATCGTGAAACCACCGCGGGAACCGTAAAGGGAATGACCGAAGAGAAGACACCGGCGGAAGAACCGAAGCAGGACGCGTCCGTGCGGAAGCGCGAGGAGTTCGAGAAGCGCACCGTGTTCACGGAGATGTTCAACCTGTTCTCCCTGGTGGGCTTCCTCTACGGCGCCCTCGACGAACGCCTCTCCGTCCAGGAGGGGATGAAGCGGCAGTTCGAGAAGCCGGTCTGGTTCTACCGCACCCGGCTCGAGAACAACCTGCTGGCGTGCCTGGGGGGGATCTCCTTCCTGCTCTACCTCTTCCAGGTGGTGACGGGCATCCTCCTCCTGATGTATTACCGGCCGACCACGGCCGAGGCGTACCGCAGCGTGGTCGACATCACGAACCACGTCCCGTACGGGTGGCTGATCCGCGGGATCCACCGCTGGGGCGCCAACCTGATGATCGTGACCGTCCTGCTGCACATGATGCGGGTCTTCTTCACGGCCGCGTACCGCTCTCCCCGGGAGGTCACCTGGGTCAACGGGGTGCTGCTCCTGGTCTTCACCCTGGCCTTCGGATTTTCCGGGTATCTCCTGCCGTGGCACCAGCTGTCGTACTGGGCCACCTCGGCGGGAACGGACACCCTCTCCGCGATCCCGGTCGTCGGAGAAGGGATCAAGTTCTTCGTGCGCGGCGGCGCCACGATCGGGCAGCTCGCGTTGACGCGGTTCTTCGCCTTCCACGTCGTCATCCTCCCGGGACTGATGCTGATGTTCCTGGTCCTGCACTTCCTGATGATCCGCCGTCAGGGGATTTCCGAGCCGCTCTAGGAGACGCGACCGCCATGGCGAAATACGAGGACATCGAGGCCTACCGGAAATACGGGAGCGAGCCCTTTTTCCCGCATCACGTTCTCCGGCAGGCGATCCAGTTCCTGGTCGTCTTCGCCCTGTTGGTCCTTCTCGCGTCCCTGGCCCCCGGGCCGATGCTTCCCAAGGCCGACCCCTTCGACGCGCCGGCGAACGTCAAGCCGGACTGGTATTTCCTGTCGGCCTACCAGTTCCTGAGGCTTTCGGAGAAGCTGTCGTTCCTGGGGGAGTGGGCGCCCAAGGTGCTCGGCGTGCTCGTGCAGGGGCTCGGCGCGATGGCGGTCTGGTTCCTCCCGTTCTGGGACCGGAACCCGGAGCGCCACCCCTCGAGGCGCCCCATGGCCATCCGGGTCGGCATCGGCATCACCTTTTTCCTGCTCGCCATGACCCTGTGGGGCCACTTCTCGTAATGGCGGCGCCGCGAACGGTCGCGTTCCCTCATTCGCCTGCTTCCTCGCGGGGGGTTCGAATCCTTCCGAGCATAAGGAATATGTTAGAGAATGCATTGAGGATTCGAACCCCGAGCCCGCCGCCGACCGAAGAGGGAGGAAAAGGGCGACGTTGCGGAGCCCGTCAGGCGGGCGAGGCGGCGCAATTGGCCGATGGCGTGATCGCCGAGGCTCAAGCGTTCCTCTCCACGTGCCGCGGTATTCCCGCCTCGGCAAGCTGCCGGCGCCGAAAACAGCGCCTTTTCCTCGCTAATCGCTCGGCGCTTGCCTCGGAGCTCGAACTCTCCGTCTGTAATCTACCTGTTGGGTTCTCGCTCCCCCTCGCGTCATCCGGCGTAAATAGAGAATGCGACCCGATGAATGCACACCCCAATCGGAAGGCGCACGCCGCTGGGCAGTGCGGCGAAGCGGCCGCAGGAGGGGGGCGAAGTGAGGTAAAGCGCAGCCACAAAGTATCACGGGATGGCGAGCCACGAACGGAGTCCCCCTCCGAGGCAGCGGAGACGACTGCCTCCATGCGGGCGACTTCTGTTATGGCGCCATCGTCACGATTCCTTTCCCTCGTCCTCCTGGCGGCGTTCCTGGCGCTGGCCGCGGCCCCAGCCCCCGCGGCCGAAGAGGCCCCCGCCGACAGCTGCGCCGCGTGCCACATCCGTCTCGGCGGCAGGCTCGGCCCCCCGGCGCGGGAGTTCGCCGGGAGCGTGCACCGCGAGGCGGGGCTCACCTGCGTGACCTGCCACGGCGGGGACCCCTCCCTGCCGGGAGAGGAATCCATGAGCCCGAGTCGCGGCTTCCGGGGGAAGCCCGGGACGCGGCAGATCCCCGAATTCTGCGCCCGCTGCCACTCGAACATCGCCATGATGCGGCAGTACAACCTGCGCACCGACCAGCTCGCCGAATACCGGACGAGCGTCCACGGGAGGCGCCTGTACGAAAGCAGCGACACGAACGTCGCCGTGTGCACCTCCTGCCACGGGAGGCACGGCATCCGGCGCAAGAGCGATCCCCTGTCCCCGGTGTTCCATTCCAACGTCCCGAAAATGTGCGGGGGGTGCCATTCCGACGTCGAGCGGATGAAGCCGTACAAGCTCCCCACCGACCAGCTGGCGAATTTCGAGAAGGGGGTCCACGGGCAGATCCTCTCGGGGAAGATCCCGGGGAAGAACCCGAGCCGCGCCCCCAACTGCGCCACCTGCCACGGCATCCACGGGGCCGCGCCGCCCGGGATCCGCGAAGTGTCCAATGTCTGCGGCAACTGCCACGGCGCCGTGATCGGCTACTTCCGGGAAAGCCCCCACTTCAAGGCGGTCCAGGAAGCCGGGGAGCCCAAGTGCGTCACCTGCCACGGAAACCATTCCAACCGCAAACCCACCCTCAAGATTTTTTCGGGGAGCGGGCCCGGGGAGTGCGGTTCCTGCCACGAGGCGAAGAGCCGGGCGCTCGAGTTCGCCGGGAACGTGCGGAGCCTTTTGGGGGGGATCGAAAGCAGCATCGAGGAGCTCGGGACGGACCTGGCCGAGGCCGAGAGGACGGGGCGCAACACGGAGAAGCTGTCGGCCGCCCTGGACGGCGCCCGCTACAAGCTGATCGAGGCGGGGCCGGCGGTTCACGCCTTTTCGATCGAAAAGATCCTCCCGCTCATCCATGATGCGGACGGGTTCATCCGCCAGGCCCGGCAGGAGGTCCGCAAGTCCCAGGAGGAGCTGAAGCAGCGGCGTTCGGTGGCCGCCTATGCCGTGACGGTGCTCCTCCTGCTGGCCGCCCTGCTGGGGGTCAAGCTCGCGCTCCTTCCGAAGAACATCCCCCCCGGAAAGATTTAATGTTGAATTCCGGCTTCAAGGCCGGGTAGAATCCCTACTTTGCGTACAGCATGCAGGAATGGTTCCTGCTAAAGGAAGGCGTTGCCATGGACGATGAGCGGAAGGACAAGGAACAGGAGGCCCAGGACCCGTCCGACCGGACGCGGGCGAACAAGCTGCTCGAGACGATCGGTATGCACGTCCCGAAGGGGAGGCAGGACCGGCTCCATCTCCAGCCCCGTTTCTTCAAGTTTATCGGGTTCCTCGCCATTCTCATCCTGATTTTCTCCGTCGGGATGTTCGAGTTTTCGACCAGCCCGCACTTCTGCGCGAGCTGCCACATCATGAAGCCGTACTACCAGGCGTGGAGCACCTCGAAGCACAACCACGTGCCGTGCGTGGACTGCCACTATCCGCCGGATGTCCGGGACAAGATGGTCCTCAAGTTCCAGGCGCTCACGCAGGTCGTCAAGTACGTCACCCGCACGTACAGCTCCAAGCCGTACGCG
>JBLNFH010000342.1:0-6131 GCA_050263475.1 Deltaproteobacteria bacterium | reverse complement strand
ACCTGCACCTCTGCCCCCACGGCGATGGAGCCCCCGACCAGGGTGCCGGTGACCACCGTGCCGAACCCCTTCATCGTGAAGGAGCGGTCGATGGGGAGGCGGAAGAAGAGGGAGGAGTCCTTGCCGGCGACATCGGCGGCGATCCGGTCGAGCGCCGCCGTAAGTCCCGCGAGCCCTTCCCCGGTCGTCGAGGAGACGCGCGCGATGGGCGCGCCCTCGAGAAAGGTCCCCCCGACGAATTTCCGGATCTCCTCCTCCTGGAGCTCCAGGAAAGGGGCGTCGGCCTTGTCGCACTTGGTCAGGACCACGAGCCCGTGGCGGATCGAGAGCAGCCGGCAGATGTCGAGGTGCTCGCGGGTCTGCGGCATCACCCCCTCGTCCGCCGCGATCACCAGCATCACGATGTCGACGCCGGCGGCGCCGGCGACCATCGTGCGGACGAACTTCTCGTGGCCGGGGACGTCGATGATCCCCGCCAGCGTCCCGGAGGGGAGTTCCAGGTGGGCGAACCCCAGCTCGATCGTGATCCCCCGCTCCTTCTCCTCTTTCAACCGGTCGGGATCGATGCCCGTCAACGCCCGCACGAGGGCGCTCTTGCCGTGGTCGATGTGGCCCGCGGTCCCGATGATGATCCTCTTGGACATGATGCCTATCTTACTGGTTTTTCGCCGGATGCGATAATATGGGGATCGGGAGGGGGGTGGATCGAACGGTGACGCACCCGGTAAAAATCCCGGTGGAAGACCGCATCGACCTGCACGCTTTCCCCCCGGGGGAAATCCAGCTATTGGTGGAGGATTACCTGGAGGAGGCGGCCCGCGCCGGCTTCCGGCAGGTGAGGATCATCCACGGGAAGGGAACCGGCGCCCAGCGGAACACGGTCCGCTCCGTGCTTTCCCGTCACCCCCTGGTGGAATCCTTCGGCGATGCGCCGCCGGAGGCGGGCGGGTGGGGAGCGACGGTGATCGCGCTTCGTCCCTGCGGCCGGACTACTTCCGGCAGGTGATCTCGATCCGGTTCACACTCGCCACGATCGTCTTGTCTTTCTTCACCGTGTCGTCCGTGGTGAGCGACTTGCGGAGCAGGGTGAGCGCGGCGGTGTGAAAGGGGGTCTCCGGTTTCTCGGGAAGACGGTACGCGATCCACAGGCCGTCCTTCTTCGACTCCACCAGACCCGCCTCATGGAGCGTTTTCAGGTGATGCGATACGTTCGGCTGGGACCCCTTCAGGACGTACTGAATCTCGCAGACGCACAGCGGCCGGCTCTCGAGCATCTTCAGGATCCGCACGCGCGTCTCGTCGGACAACGCTTTGAAGACTTTCGTGGTTTTCTTCACGGTACCCCCCCATGTATTAATATAGACTAATATTCGAAGCTTTGCCGGGTCAAGCGGAGGAAAAAGAATTGCATCCCCGAGGGGGCGCCGCAGGGGGGCGCCGGTTCAAGGTGTTATTCCTGTGCACGGGGAACGCCTGCCGCAGCCAGATGGCGGAAGGATGGGCCCGTGCGCTCAAGTCCGACCGGATCGAGGCGTATTCCGCGGGAGTCGCCCCCTGCTTCGTCCACCCGCTCGCGGTCCGGGTGATGCGGGAAGCCGGCATCGACATCTCCCACCAGTACTCCAAGCACGTCGAGGAGCTGGACGGGATCGCCTTCGATTACGTCGTGACGCTGTGCGATTACGCCGACAGCAAATGCCCGGTCTTCCCCGGCCAGGGGAAACGCCTCCACCGCCCGTTCGAGGACCCGGTCCACGCCCGCGGCACCGAGGCCGAGGTCATGGCCAAGTTCCGCTCCGTCCGCAACCGGCTCCGCGCATTCGTCGAGGGGATGCCGGAGAATCTGGACGAATGAAGGAGGCGCGATGGCGTTCCGCGACCTGAGGGAGTTCCTCTCCGCGCTCGAGGCCCGGGGCGAGCTGAAGCGGATCGCCGCCCCCGTGTCGGCCGAGCTGGAGGCGGCCGAAATCGCCGACCGTGCGGTCAAATGCGGAGGCCCCGCGCTCCTGTTCGAGAACGTGCGGGGGCATTCCGTCCCCCTCGCCATGAACCTCTTCGGAACGATGAAGCGGATGTGCCTGGCCCTGGGCGTCGCCTCCCTGGAGGAGATCGCGGCGCGCATGAAGGAGGTGATCGAGCCGGAGATCCCGTCCAACTTCCTCGAGAAGCTGAAGATGCTGCCCAAGCTCGCCCGGCTGGCGGATTTCGTGCCGAAGACGGTGGCTTCCGCGCCCTGCCAGGAGGTGGTCGAGGCGGACCGCCCGTCGCTCTCCTTCCTCCCGGTGGTCAAGACCTGGCCCGGGGACGGCGGCCCGTTCCTCACGCTGCCGCTCGTCTTCACGAACGATCCCGCGACCGGGCGCCGCAACGTGGGGATGTACCGGATGCACGTCTACGACGAGACGACCACGGGGATGCACTGGCACCTCCACAAGGGGGGGGCGCAGCACTATCGCGGGTTCCGCAAAAAGAAGGAACGCATGCCGGTCGCGGTGGCGCTGGGGGGCGACCCGGCTACCCTGTACGCCGCCACGGCCCCGCTGCCGGAAGACGTCGACGAGATGCTGTTCGCCGGTTTCCTGCGGAAGGAGCCGGTGGAGCTGGTCCGGTGCAAGACGTGCGACATCGAGGTTCCGGCCCACGCCGAGGCGATCCTGGAAGGATACGTCGATCCCGAGGAGCTGCGCGTCGAGGGGCCGTTCGGGGACCACACCGGCTACTACTCGCTCGCCGACCCGTACCCCGTCTTCCACCTGACCTGCGTCACGCGGCGCAGGGACCCGATCTACCCGGCCACGATCGTGGGCAAGCCCCCGATGGAGGACGTCTACCTCGGGAAGGCGACGGAGCGGATCTTCCTCCCGCTGTTGCGGAAGATCGTGCCGGAAGTGGCCGACATGAACCTGCCGATCGAAGGGATCTTCCACAACTTCGCCTTTTTATCGATCGACAAGCGGTACCCGGGGCATGCGCGGAAGGTGATGAGCGCGGTGTGGGGGTTGGGGCTCCTGATGTTCTCGAAATTCGTCGTCGTCTTCGACGCCGACGTGAACATCCAGGACCTCTCCGAGGTCCTGTGGCGGATCGGGAACAACGTGGACCCGAAGCGCGACGTCATGATCGTGGAGGGGCCGGTCGACGCGCTCGAGCACGCCTCGCCCCTGCCGCATTACGGCTCGAAGATGGGAATCGACGCCACCCGGAAGTGGGCCTCGGAAGGGTTTGCGCGCGAGTGGCCCGAGGACATCCGGATGGCCGGGGAGATCGTCGCGCTCGTCAGCCGCCGGTGGAAGGAGTACGGGTTCTAGATGTTCCGGCGGATCGGCGTTTACCTGGAGATGATCAAGGTGGCGCACACGGTATTCGCGCTGCCGTTCGCCCTGATGGGGGCGTTCCTGGCCGCACGCGGCATGCCTGCGGCCAAAACGCTTTTCTACATCGTGCTGGCGATGGTCGGCGGCCGCAGCGCCGCGATGGGGTTCAACCGGGTGGTCGATGCGGAGATCGATGCGCGGAACCCCCGCACGAAGGATCGGGCGATCCCCGCCGGGAAGGTGAGCAAGCCGATGGCGGCGGCGTTCATCTTCCTCTCGGTCCTCCTGCTCGAACTGTCCGCCGCCAAGCTCAATCCCCTCTGCCTCAAGCTGTCGCCGATCCTCCTGCTGCTTTTGTTCTCCTACTCCTATACGAAGCGATTCACCTGGGCGTCCCACGTGGTGCTGGGGCTGTGCCTGGGGGCGGCGCCGCTGGCCGCCTGGATCGCGGTCACGGGCGAGTTCGATCCCCGCATCCTGGCGATCTCCTTCGCGGTCCTGTTCTGGGTGGCCGGGTTCGACGTCCTCTACGCCCTGCAGGACATCGAGTTCGACCGGAGGGAGGGGCTCCATTCCATCCCCCGCTTCCTGGGCGTGGGAAAATCCCTTTGGGTAGCGCGGATCTTTCACTTCGCGATGGCGGGCCTGCTCCTGCTGGGATATCATAGTTTCAGGCTGGGCGGCTGGTACCTGGCCGGCTGGGGCCTATGCACCGGGGTGCTCGTGTACGAGCACGCGATCCTTTCGAAAGATGACCTGTCGAGGCTGAACGTCGCCTTCTTCAACTTGAACGGCATCGTCAGCATCGCGCTTTGCCTGTTCACCTACCTAGACCTGGCTCTGTAGAGCCTGCCGGATGGAGCAGGGACGGGAGGCATTCCCATGAAGGTCCTTCTGGGCATCTCGGGGGCAAGCGGCGCCGCGTACGGCGTGCGCACGGGGACGGTCCTCCTTGCAGCGGGAGCCGAGCTGCACGTGCTGGTGACGAAGACCGCGTGGGAGATCCTGGCCGAGGAGATCCCCGGGAGTCCGCCGCCCGCGGCGCACCCGGCCAGGCGGCAGTGGATCGCCCGCCTGTTGTCGGCCCCCCCGGGGAAATGCCGCCTCCATGCCGAGGACGATTTCCGCATCCCGTTCGCCTCCGGATCGAACCCTCCCGACGCCGTGATCATCGCTCCCTGCTCGATGGGACTGCTCGGCCGGATCGCCCACGGCGTCTCCACGTCGGTTCTCGAACGGTGCGCCGACGTCGCGCTGAAGGAGAAAAGACCCCTGGTGCTCGTCCCCCGGGAGACGCCGTTGTCCACCATCCACCTGGAGAACATGCTGGCCCTGTCCCGCGCCGGGGCGGAAATTCTTCCCGCCTGCCCCGGGTTCTACCACCGCCCCGCCTCCGTGGAGGACCTGGTCGATTTCGTGGTATCCCGCGTGGTCTCCCGGGTCGGGGTGGATATCGCGCTCTATCCGCGGTGGGGGGAAGCGGCGGAAAAGGAAGGGGAGGCGAGGGAGAAGGCAGGGGGCGCGGGACCGTTGCGCCGACTTCGCCGGCACCGGTGACGCAGGAGGAGGTCCGATGAAAAAAATTCTGGTCGTGGACGACGAGGAGAACATCCGGGAGCTCTACCGGGATGAGCTGACCGAGGAAGGATACCAGGTGGAGCTGGCCGAGAACGGGATCCGGGCGCTGGCGAAGTTCGAATCGTTCCGCCCCGACCTCGTGACCCTCGACGTGATGATGCCCGGGATGGACGGGATCGAGGTGCTGCAGCGGATCCGCGAGAAGAACCCGTCGGTCCCTGTCCTCCTGCTGACGGCATTCGGAGAATTCAAGCAGGACTTCCACACCTGGGCGTCGGACGCCTACATCGTGAAATCGGCCGACGTGACCGAGCTCAAGCAGACCGTGCGCCGCCTCCTGGGGAACCGATGACCGTTCTCTCGGTCCTCTACGAGGCCTTGCGGGGGAAGAAGCACACGACCGTGCCCCCGAAGGAGATTTCCCTGGCCGGGGCGCTGACGTCGGGGCTCTACGAAGTTTCCCAGGCGATGAGCACCCCCACGGGGGACGTGCAGCGCAGCTTCGACCTGATCGTTTCCGCGTCGGCCTCCATCCTGCGCGTCGAGCGGTGCGTCCTGATGCTCAAGACGCCCGGCCAGGAGTACCTGGTCCCCCGCTCGATCGCCGGCGTCCCGCGCGCAAGGGTGTTCGAGAAGTACCGCCAGGAGGTCCACGACAACGTGTTCGCCCAGATCCTCGAGGGCGGGGAGGGAATGATCATCTCCGAGGCGCGGCTGGGCCCGGAGCGGAAGCTCCTGCGGCTGATGCGCCGCCTCGATATCCGGGGATTCCTCGCGGCGCCGGTCAAGGGGGACTCGGGCGTGGTGGGCATCCTGGCCGCGGCGACGCCGCTGGACGGCAGGCAGCTCTCCGACGCCGACCTGAAGCTGCTGTCGGTGATGGCCAACTTCGCCGCGGTCGCCCTCGAGAACGCCCACATGGTCTCCCGCCTCGAACGGAAGGCGAGGAAGATCGCTGCGATCCTGGAGATCAGCCGGGCGCTCAACGAGGTGCATCACGCTTCCGTCCTGTTCCAGCTCATCGTCGACCGCGCGACGGAGCTGATGGGGGCGTCCAGCGGGTCGGTGATCCTCATCGACAAGGAGTCCGGCGTCCTGCGCATCGAGGCGGAGCGGGGCCTCGGGGAGGGCGTCAAGGAGGCGGTGCGGCTGCCGGTCGGACAGGGGATCACCGGGTGGGTGGCCAAGGAGGGGAAGCCGGTCCTTTCCTCCGACGTCCGGCAGGACCCCCGGTACATC
>JBLNFH010000341.1:0-5738 GCA_050263475.1 Deltaproteobacteria bacterium | reverse complement strand
AAGCCGGACGCCGCGCACCCGCCCCCCCTCGGCCGCCACCTCGTCGACCCTGGCCCCGAACCGTATTTCGGCCCCCAAAGACATCAATTCCTCCCGCATCCGGCGGCAGAACCCTTTCAGGCGGTCGGTACCGACGTGAGGCTTGGCCTCCACCCGCAGGCCGGGCAGCTCCGCGAACTCCCCGAAGAGGCCGATCACGCGGGAAACCAGCGGGTCGCCGATGCGCGTCGTGAGCTTCCCGTCCGAGAACGTCCCCGCCCCCCCCTCGCCGAACTGGACGTTGCTTTCGGGGTCGAGCTCCCCCGTCCTCCAGAAAACGGCCACGTGGCGCGACCGCTCCTCGACGGGACGGCCGCGCTCCAGGAGGACCGGGGGGGCGCCGAACCGGGCAAGCGTCCAGGCGGCGAACAGGCCCGCGGGCCCCGCCCCGACGACCACCGGCCGGGCCGCGGATATCCGGGACTTCGGCGCCTGGAAGGGATCGGGCGGCGGCGGCACGGCCTTCGCGGATGCGACGCGGGTGCAGACCGCCTCCTCGAGGCCGGGCGCGCCCAGGGACAACTCCACGGTGTAGACGCGGACGACCCCCCCCTTGCGCCGTGCGTCCAGTCCGCGCCGAACGACGGAAAAACGTTCCACCTCCCCGGCGGAAACCCCTATAATGGCTATGACCCGCGAAAGAAGGTCTCCTTCCGGGAAATCCAGCGCAACGCGGATGTCGGCAATGCGGATCGCCATACGCTTTACCCCACTCCTCCTGATGGCCGCCCTCTCCCTTGCGGCGGCCTCCTGCAGGCCGCTCATCAAGGAGGCGTTCCGGTCCCCGAAGATCCGCGTGACGGACGTGATGCTCACGTCGAACCCGTTGAACAACCCGAGGGAACCGTGGGATTTCGTCCTCACGCTGGACGTGGACAACCCCAACGGCTACTCGCTGAACATCTCCCACGTCGCCTACGCGGCGGTTCTCGGACGGGTGACGATCGCCGACGGGGATCACCGGGCGGACATCCACATCTGGCCTTCCCGGGTGACGACGGTCCAGGTTCCCCTCACCGTACGCCCGGAAGCCATCCAGGAGGCGATGCGCCTGGTGCTGCAGGCCCGGCACGCCGACTACGAGTTCAACGGCTCCGTGGCCGTGATCGCCCCGGTCGTGGGGATCGTCCGCGTCCCCTTCTCCAAAAGGGGTACCTTCGACCCGCTCGACCTCCTGAAGAAGAAGGGGATCGGGTTCAATTGACGGCGCACGGGGGCGCCGCCCCCGCGAGGACCGCGAGCAGGTTTTCCGTGGCCAGCCGCCCCATCCGCTCGCGCGTCTCCGTGGTGGCGCTGCCCACGTGGGGAAGAAGCACCGCCGAGGGCGCGGCGAGCAAGTCGGGGTGCACGGCAGGCTCCCTCTCGTAGACGTCCAGGCCCGCCGCGAAGATCCTGCCTTCGGATAGCGCACGGGCCAGGGCGCCCTCGTCCACCACCTCCCCGCGCGCGATGTTCACGAGGACCGCCGTCGGCTTCATCCCCTTCAGCCGTTCCGCGTTGATCAGCCCGCGCGTCTCCTGCGTGAGAGGGACGCACAGGACGACGAAATCGCTTTCCGCGAGCAGCTCCTCGAGCCCGAGGTACGCGGCGCGCAGGGCCTTTTCCCGCCCGGGGGGAAGCGGCCGGCGGTTGTGGTACAGGATGCGCATCCCGAACCCGGCCGCGCGCGCCGCGATCGCGCTGCCGATCTTCCCCATCCCGACGATTCCGAGCGTCCCGCCGTACACCGGGACGCCAAGGAATCCCCACGGGTCCCAGCCGGTGAAGTTTCCCGAGCGGAGGGATCTTTCCGCATCGGAAAATCTCCTGGCGGCCGCAAGCAGCAGCGCGAACCCGAGATCGGCGGTCGCCTGGGTGAGCACGTCCGGCGTGTTGCACACGCGGATGCCGCGGCGGTTCGCCTCGGCGAGGTCGATGTTGTTGACGCCGACCGCATAGTTGGAGACGACCCGGAGTCCCGGCCCTGCCGCTTCCATGAGGGGTGCGTCGATCCGGTCCGCGAGGGTGCAGAGGATGCCGGCGGCCCCGGGGACCCGGCGAAGCAGCTCCTCGTGCGGCATGGGATGGTCCGGCGGGGGGGCGGGGACGGCGGCCATCGAGGCCAGTCGCGCAAGCGAAACCCCCGGCAGCCTGCGCGTCACCACCACTTTCGGAAGCGATCCGCTCAAGCCTTGAACCTCCTGGACCCCGCTTGCGCCGCGCGGGAAAAATCCCGTTTTTTGCCGTCGGCGGTCGAAGCGACGGGGATTGCCCGGAACGGGACGATCACCGGGTGCTGCAATCCATTCCTTTTATCTGCTAATTATACAGATGATGAAGGGGGACCGCATAAACGACCCGATCGGCGTTCTGGCAAAGGACCTTGGGCAGCGGGGGATCCCCGCCGTCCGGGAGCGGTTTCGCGTGCCCGCCTTTCCCCAGATCTCCCCCTGCGCCGGCTTCCTGCTGGGCGCGGCCGGCGCCTTCCTCCTGGCGTCCGGACATCCCGACGCCTCGTTCCTGGTCGGCATCGCCGGCGCGCTGCTGCTCGTGCTTTACCATTGCGGCTTCTCCCCCCTCGACTGGATGGGTCCCCGGGAGATGCGGTCCGTGCTGGTCGTTCCCGGAACTCCCGCGGAGGAACACCGGAAAGCCCTCTTCGTCGCCGTCCCCCTATTCTGCAGGCTCACCTCCGGGGGGGTCTTCTCCCGGCGGGCCTCCCTGCGACGGTCCGCCGGCGCAGTCGGCCTTCTCCTCTGCATCGCGCTGCCCCTCCTCGCGGGCGCGGCCAGCCTCCATTTCCTTACCCCCCTGCGCGTTCCGGCAGTCCTCGCGGGAGCTGCGCTGTCCGCTCTCGCGGCGGCGGAATGGGTGCGGGGGAATCCCGCGGTCCCGCGGCGCAACCTGGCCGCGGAGTGGGCGGCGCGTTCATTCCCGCCGCCCGGACCGGGCGCGCGCCCCTATCTGCTGTTGTATCCAGCGGACGAGGCGGAGGTGAAATTCTTCCTGGCGAAATACCGCCGGCACGTCCTGCGCGGGCAGGGGATCTTCGTCGAATTCGCGGAAAGCTCCGCGGGGCCGCCGGCCGTCACGATCGGCGAAGGGCCGTTTTTCCTCCCCTACCGGGTCGACCCCGCCCTCTTCTCGATCGTGCGCGCCGCGGGAGACGCCTGCGGCGTCCATTCCGCCGCGATGCCGAGGCTGCGGTTCCCGTCCGGCGGCCTGGTGGCGATGTCCCGGGGGTTTGCGGCGGTAACCCTTTTCCGGATGGAGGCGCCCGCCGGCGAGGGTTCTCCCCTCTCCGACCCGAACGCTCGCGCCTGGTTGGAGAAGATGATCGGCGAACCGGACGATTTGACAGAAAAGCGCAAGGGAGTATAATTTACGTCTTTCGATTTTCCGGAATCCACATTTCCCCACAGGAGGACCGCGAGATGGCCGTGAAAGTCGGGATCAACGGGTTCGGGCGGATCGGGAGGAACTTCTTCCGCGCCGCATACCAGGACCCCGCGCTGGAGATCGTCGCCGTGAACGACATCACCGACGCCAAGACGCTGGCGCACCTCCTCAAATTCGACTCCGTCCACGGCCGTTTCGAGGAGGAAGTGGGGGTCAAGGACAGCGCGCTTTCCGTCGCCGGAAAGACGGTGCAGGTCCTGGCCGCGAAGGACCCTTCCGAGCTTCCCTGGGGAAAGCTGGGCGTGGATGTCGTCATCGAATCCACGGGAAAGTTCACGGACCGGGAAGGGGCGGAGAAGCACCTGAAGGCGGGGGCCAAGCGGGTGATCATCTCGGCGCCCGCGAAGAACCCCGACGCCACTTTCGTGCTGGGCGTCAACGAAAAGAGCTTCGATCCCGCGAAACATTTCATCATCTCCAACGCCTCCTGCACGACCAACTGCCTCGCCCCGGTCGCCAAGGTGCTCCTGGACACGTTCGGGATCGAGCGGGGCCTGATGACGACGATCCACGCCTATACCAATGACCAGAAAATCCTCGACCTGCCGCACAAGGACCTGCGCCGGGCGCGCGCCGCCGGGTTATCCATGATCCCGACCACGACCGGTGCGGCCAAGGCGGTCGCCCTGGTCATTCCCGCGCTCAAGGGGAAACTGGACGGCATGGCGATCCGCGTTCCCACGTCGAACGTCTCGTTGGTCGATCTGACGGTCGAGCTTTCCAAGGCGGCGACGGCGGAGGAGGTCAACGCCGCGATGAAAAAGGCTGCGGACGGCCCGATGAAGGGGATCCTCCAGTACGTCGAGGAGCCGCTGGTATCCGTCGATTTCAACCACACCTCCTTCTCTTCCGAGTTCGACGCGCTCTCGACCAAGGTGATCGAGGGAAAGATGGTAAAAGTCCTGGCGTGGTACGACAACGAGTGGGGGTATTCGTGCCGCCTGGTCGCCCTCGCCAAGCTCGTCGGCGCGGCGAAATAAGGAAATGCGCACCCCGGTCATCGCCGGCAACTGGAAGATGTACAAGACGGGGGGAGAGACCGCCGCCTTCGTGAAGGAGTTTCTCCCCCTGGTCTCCGGGGTCAAGGGGATCGAGATCGTCCTGGCGCCTCCCTTCCCGTGGCTCGGACTCGTGGCATCGCTGACGGCCGGGAAAAACGTCGGGGTCGCCTCCCAGAACGTCCACTTCGCCCCGGAGGGGGCCTACACGGGGGAGGTTTCCCCCGCGATGGTGAAGGATGTCGGCGCCCGGTACGCGATCATCGGCCACTCGGAGCGCAGGCAGTATTTCGCAGAGACCGACGATTCCGTGAACCGGAAGGTCAAGGCGGTCCTCGCGGCCGGCCTCGTTCCGATCCTGTGCCTGGGAGAGACGCTTGCCGAGCGGGAAGCCGGGAAGACGTTCGAGGTGGCAGGGAGGCAGCTGCGCGCCGGGCTCGAAGGGATCGCTGCGCCCGACGGCACGAAGGTCGTGGTCGCCTACGAGCCGGTCTGGGCGATCGGGACCGGAAAAACGGCCACCCCCGGCCAGGCCCAGGAGGTGCACGCCTTCCTGCGCAAGACCCTTGCGGAGCTGTGGGGAAGCGGCGCCGCCGATGCGGTCCGGATCCTCTACGGCGGTTCCGTCAAGCCGGAGAACATCGCAGCCCTGATGGCGAATGCGGATATCGACGGCGCGCTCGTCGGCGGGGCGAGTCTCAAGCCGGCCACCTTCGCGGCCATCGTAAAGTTCAACTAACGGAGGATCCCAAAAACCCGATGTACACGCTGGTCATCGTCATTCACGTGATCGTATCCATCGCCCTCATCCTGATCATCCTCCTGCAGACGGGGAAGGGAACCGATATCGGCGCGGTCTTCGGAGGCGGCTCCTCCCAGACCCTGTTCGGGTCGAGCGGTCCCACCAGCTTCCTGGGGAAGCTGACGGCGGGTGCGGCGATCATTTTCATGTTCACTTCGCTCTTCCTTGCCTACTTCGCGGGCGGCAGAACCTCGCCCACGCTGATGAAGGGCGGAAGCGCCCCCGCGACGGCGCCCGGCCCCGCTTCGCCGCAAGGCGTTCCCCCGGGGATGCCCCCGGGCCCGGGCGGCGCGATGCCGGCGCCCGCTGCTCCGCCTTCCGCTCCCGGCCCCGCGCAGCCGGGAAAATAACCGGCGCGGACATTCGGGTCCCCCCCAGCAGCCGCCTCCATTGTGCGCATTAATCGGATAGCGCCTGCCTCCGGGGGGTCCGTGCTCGCGACGCCGCCTGCGGCATCTCGC
>JBLNFH010000340.1:0-3883 GCA_050263475.1 Deltaproteobacteria bacterium | reverse complement strand
GAGGATTTCCCGGGACCGGAACCTTTTCGTTTCGGGTTCGATCTTATTGGAATGAAGTTCGGCGGACGATTCCGATGAACAGAGTGAGGATCGCGGCAGTCATCCTGATCGTGGCCGGCACATTGGGGTTGGTGTACGGCGGATTCAGCTACACCAAGGAGACCCACGACGCCAAGCTGGGTCCGCTCGAGATGACGTTCAAGGAGAAGCAAAGGGTCACCATCCCCGCCTGGGCAGGCGCGGGCGCGATCGCCGCCGGAACGCTCCTGCTCCTCATGCGCAGGAAGAGCTAGCGCCTGCGGCGAAACTCCAATCGGCAGCCGGCAAGGAGGAGAGGATGAAAAAGATGATGCTTGTCGTCCTGGCCGCAACGTTTCTGCTTGCGGCATGTGCAGTGGGGACCGGATACCGGGGGGAGACCGTGATCGTGCCGGCGCTTCCGTCGATCGTGGTCCTGGAAGATGAGCCCTACTACTACCACAGCGGCTATTACTATCACTACCAGGGCAACCACTGGTATTACTCCCGCGAAAGGGGCGGACCGTGGTCGGACCTGCCCAGGGACCGCTATCCGAAGGAGGTCCGGTTCAAGCACAGGGGAGATGACAGGGGAAGGGGGGACGAGAGAGGAAGGGGAGAGAGGAACGAACACGAGAGGCACGAGCACGAGAGGCACGACGGGTATTGAGTAACGCCTGTCTTTCATCCATGAATCGAAAGGAGGCAACATGAAACGCTCCTTTACCCTACATCTGGTTCTCGCCGTTGCGATGATCGCCGCCGGGACTCCGGTTGCCGCCCTGGCGGAGGACCCCTCGAACTACGTGGTCCTCAAGGGCGGGCTCTACTCGCCCAGCAAGGATTTCGACGTCAACGCCACCCACTTCGAGCTCGACGACGGGTTCGTCGGGGAGCTCGCGGTCGGGCATTACTTCTTTCCCATGTTCGCCACGGAGCTGGGGGTCGGGTATTTCGAGAGCAAGGCCTCTCCCGCGGCGGCTCCCGGGGACGTGAAGTTCAAGGTCGTCCCGGTGACCCTGACCGGGAAGGTTCTTCTCCCCTTCGGACCGTTCGAGCCCTACGGCGAATTCGGGATCGGCGGGTACATCACGAAAGCGGATGTATCCGGCACCATCGGCAATTTCAGCGGCTCCACGAAAGGCGTCTTCGGGCTTCATGCGGGCGCCGGGATGAACTACAACATCACGCAAACCGTCTTCCTCGGGGTCGAGGGGAGATACCTCTGGGCCAAGCCGTCTTTCGGCGGGGAGGACATCAAGCTGGACGGGTTCACCGTGACGGGGAACCTGGGCTACCGGTTCTAAGACCATCCGCAACCGTGCGGGGGGAAACCGTTCCGCTCCCCCCGCGGGGGGCCTGCGATGGAATCCGGAAGACGGTCCTTTTTGCGGATTCTCGCCGCCGCCGCATCCGCCCTCGGGGCAAGCCGGGAGGGGCTCGGCGCCGAATCCTCCCCGAAGGCGCCCGGGAAGGGGGCCGGCACCGGCACGGGGGCAAACCTCTTCACGCGCGGCGGCAAATCGCTCGTTGCGGCGGTCGGGGGAAAGAACCTTCCGGAAATGATCGGGAAGGTTGTCTCCCTGATCGGCGGGTTCGGGCCGCTGGGACTTGGCGGGAAAAGCGTCCTCGTGAAACCGAATGTCGTCGGCGCCAACCGGAATCCGACCACGACGAATCCCGAGCTCGTCGGGGCGGTGGTGCGCGCCCTGTTCGGGGCGGGAGCCGGGAAAGTCTACGTGGGGGACATGTCGGCCCTCGTCCGGGGGTCGACGAAGAAAAACATGGAACGGATCGGGATCCTTGCGGCCGCCCGCGAGGCCGGCGCGGAGCCCGTTTTCTTCGAGGACCACAAGTGGGTGAAGGTCAAGGTCGGCGGGAACTACCTGAAGGAAGTGTCGGTCACCGAGTGGATCTACAAGGTCGACAGGGTGGTCAACCTTCCGGTCATCAAGACGCACGAGTATGCCGGGTATTCGATCTGCCTCAAGAACTTCGTCGGCGCCACCCACTTGAGCCAGCGGCCGTACCTGGTGAACCCGCTTCGCTGGGAGGAGATCGTGGCGGAGCTCAACCTCGCCTACCGGCCGGAGCTGAACCTCGCGGACGGCACGATGGTGATGGTGGAGGGCGGCCCCTGGGAGGGCAGGGCCGAGGAGGCGAACCTTCTCCTGGCGAGCGGCGACCGGGTTGCCTGCGACGTCGTCGGGCTTGCCGTCATCAAGTCGTACGGGCGGTGGAAGCGCATCCTCTCCGTCTCGCCGTGGGAAATGGGACAGGTGAAACGGGCCGTCGAGCTGGGTCTCGGGGCGCGAAGCGGCAGGGAGATGGAGCTTGCCGTCGCTTCCCTCGACGGCGATCCGGCCTTTTCCTCCCTCATGGAGAAAGCGAAGTCCTTCCTCTGAGCAGGCGAAGCGCCTCGCGGGCGATCTGGAGGTCTTCCCGCGTGTGCAGGATGAGAATCCGGCCGGGAGAGTCCTCCGTCGCGAGATCCGCGTCGGGCCGCAGGGTCCGGTTGCGGTCGGGATCGAGGTGCAACCCCAGGCACGCCAGCCCCCGGCCGACCTCCTGCCGCAGGCCGCCCGCGTTCTCCCCCACGCCTGCCGTGAAGACGAGGGCGTCCACGCCCCCCAACGCGACGGCCAGGGCTCCGATCGCGGCCCTGACGGAGTGGGCATAGATGGCAAGGGCCAGCCCCGCCCGCCCGTTTCCCGCCTTCGCCGCCTCCTGGACCGCGCGGAAATCGGACGAGACGCCCGACACTCCCCACAGGCCGCTGCGGTGCTGAAGGATCTCGTCCAGCTCCTGCGGGGAGAGACCCATCCGTTCCATCGCATGGAGCAGGATTCCAGGATCGACCGACCCCGCGCGGGTGCCCATCATGAGTCCCTCGAGCGGGGTAAACCCCATCGTGGTGGCGACCGCTTTCCCGCCGAGCGTCGCCGTCGCCGAGCAGCCGTTCCCCAGGTGGCAGGTGACGGCCCGGAAGCCCTCCGGCGGCCGGCCGAGGAATTCCGCCGCCCGTCCGGCGCAGTAGGCGTGGCTGATCCCGTGGAACCCGAAGCGGCGTACCCCGCGCTCCGCGTACCACTCGTACGGCAGCGGATAGACGTGGCGGTCGGGGGGAAGGTCCGCGAAGTAGGCCGTGTCGAAGACGGCGATCTGGGGGACGTTGGGGATCGCCTTTCGCGCCGCCCCGATCGCGGCAAGGGCCGGGGGATTATGCAGCGGGGCGAGCTCCGAGAGGCGGCCGATCTCCCCGATCACCTTGTCGTCGATGGGGACGCTCCCCGTGAAAGCGCGTCCCCCGTGCACGACCCGGTGGCCGACGGCCTCGACCGGATCGGCGGCGAGAATGCCGCGGATCGATGCGAGGATCGCGGGCACCGCGTCCATCGGGGGGTGCTCGACGATCCCGTCGGCCGCAACCTCCGTGGAGCGGCCCGAGAAGAGGGAGAACTTGAGGGTGCTCGACCCCGCGTTGAGAACGAGGACGCTCACGGCTCCCATTTCCAGTCGCGGATCTCCGGCATGTCCTCCCCATGCTCGTGGATGTAATGCTTGTGCTCCAGGAGGCGGTCCCGGATCTCCTGCTTGGCGTACGCCGCCTTCGCCGCGAGCGACGGGACCCGGTCGATCACGTCCCCGGCGAGGTGGAACCGGTCGAGGTCGTTCAGGACCACCATGTCGAAGGGGGTCGTGGTCGTTCCCTCTTCCTTGTAGCCGCGGACGTGGAGGTTGGCGTGGTTCGTCCTCCGGTACGTGAGCCGGTGGACGAGCCAGGGGTACCCGTGAAAGGCGAAGATGATCGGCCGGTCCTTCGTGAAGATCGCGTCGAACTCCCTGTCGGGGAGACCGTGGGGGT
>JBLNFH010000339.1:0-3539 GCA_050263475.1 Deltaproteobacteria bacterium | reverse complement strand
GGCACCCTCAGGAACGCGGCGATCCCCGCCTCGAGGGCGGTGGCCTTGAGCCGGATGTCCAGCTCGTGCAGCGTCTCGATGTGATCGGAGACGAAGCTCACCGGGACGACGACCAGGGTCTTGACCCCCTCCCGGCCCAGCCGCCGGACTTCCTCGACGGTGTCGGGGCCCAGCCACCGGGCCCTCCCCGCGCGGCTTTGGTAGGAGACGGAATGCGGAATTTCCGGGAACCTCTCCATGGCGGCCGCGACCGTCCGGGCCACTTCCTCCCGGTAGGGGTCGCCCTCGTCGATGAACGACTGGGGAACCCCGTGGGCGCTGAACAGCAGGTGGGCCCTCTCGCGGGAAACGCCGCCCAGCGTCCCGGCGATCTTCTCCGAGAGGGCGGCGATGTAGGCGGGGTGGTCGGGATAGGAGCGGACCTCCGCCACGGGGAAGGAGGCGCCCGCCCAGCGCATCCCGCTCTTCAAATCCTTGAGGCTCGACCCGGTGGTCGCCGCGAAGTACTGCGGATAGAGGGGGAGGGCGATCGCACGCGCCACGCCGTCCTCCAGCATCTCCAGGACGGCGTGCCGGGCCAGCGGATACCAGTAGCGCATCCCCACGTAGACCTTGAAATTCCCCCCCGACTCCCGGAGCGCAGCCTCCAGCGCGGCGCGCTGCAATTCGGTGAGCGCCCCGATCGGGGAGCTGCCGCCGATCTCCTCGTAATACCGCTTCACCTTCCGGGCGCGCAGGCCGGAGACCAGCCACGCGAAGACCGGCTGCGTGAGAAAGGCGGCGGGCAGGCGGATCAGCTCCCTGTCGGAAAACAGCCTCGCCAGGAACGGCCGAACGGCGGAGAGGCTGTCGGGCCCTCCCATGTTCAGGAGCACGACGCCCGTGAGCGGGGCGGTTGCGGGCATGCCGGGTTCTCCTCCGCGAAAGCGGTTACCCCTTTCGCCCGAACCGGTGGACCGCCTCGACCATGGCGACCGCGTGCTCGGGATTGGTCGGCGGCAGGATCCCGTGGCCCAGGTTGAAGATGTGGGAGGCGGCAGACTCCCCGCGGCGCAGCACGTCGCGGACACACTCGTCGATCTTTTCCGGCGGGTGGAAGAGCATCGTCGGGTCCATGTTCCCCTGGAGCGCGACATCCCGCCCCACGACCACCGAGGCCACGTCCAGGGGGATTCTCCAGTCGACGGCGATGACGTCCACGGAAAGCGTCCGGATGGCGGGCAACAGGGTGGCGCAGTCGTTGGCGAAATGGATGACCGGGACGTTCTGCCGCTTGAGCCCCTCGACGACCTGCCGGGTGTACGGGAGGGCGTACTCCTCGTAGTCGCCGGGCGTCAGCACCCCCGCCCAGGTGTCGAAGATCTGCACCGCCTGCGCGCCGGCCTCGATCTGCGCGTTCAGATAGGCGATCACGGTCTTGGCGATCTTGCCCATCAGCGACCGGTAGACGTCGGGCGCCTGGTACATGAGGGACTTGAGCTTGATGAAGTTCCGGGAAGTCCCTCCCTCCACGATATAGGAGCACAGGGTGAAGGGGGCGCCGGAAAAACCGATGAGCGGCACCTTCCGCTCGAGCGCCTTCCGCAGGATCCGGATCGCCTCAAGGACGAAGGGGACCGTATCCGCCGGGTCCGGCACGGAGAGGGCATCGACGTCGGCCTGCCCGCGGATCTCCCTGCCCAGGACCGGCCCCTTCCCCTCGTGGAACTCCAGCGGGACGCCCATCGCCTCCACCGGGATGAGGATGTCGGAGAAGAGGATCGCCGCGTCCACGCCCAGCCGCTCCACCGGCTGGAGCGTCACCCTGGCCGCAAGCTCCGGGGTCTTGCACATCGTGAGGAAGGAGTTCTTTCCGCGGACCTCCTGGTATTCGGGCAGGTATCTCCCCGCCTGGCGCATGATCCACACGGGAGTGACGTCCACCGGCTCCCGCCGGCAGGCCTTCAGGAATCGGGATTCGCGCATGTTCACCTCGGATTTGTTGGGACGATCGTAAAAACTTTATACAGGGACGTTCTTAAACTTTTTAATGTGACTCCCCAGATCGCTTAAAAAGTTTAAGAACGTCCCCAAGGGAAAGTTATTTGTTCTCCGCCGCTTTTCCCGCCTCGACCGCCTGCGCGAGGCGCTTTTTCGTCTTCAGGGGAACGTAGGAGCAGAACGGCTCTTCCTCGAGGTAATCCTCGAGCACCGCATCGGCCCGGGCGCGGCAGCCGCCGCAGACGTTGATGTATTCGCACTCCCCGCAGCGGCCCTTGTACTTCTCGAAGGCGCGAAGCGACTCGAACAGCTCGGAGTGGTCCCAGATCTCCTTGAACGACTGCCGTTTCACGTTTCCCGCGACGACGGGGAAATAGGAGCAGGGCTGGACGTTCCCCTTCGAGTCGATGAAGGCGATCGTCTGCGCGCAGATGCACCCCTTGGCCCCCCCGGTGGAGAAGGTGAGCGACCGCCGCTGGAACTTGTGCCCCTCCTCCTTGGCCTTCTGCAGCACGACGCGGTAGTAGTGCGGCGCGCAGGTGGGCCGCACCAGCATGTCGGCCTCCTGCTTTTCCATCCGGTAGTGCCACTCGAGGATCTCCTCGTAGTCCTCCTTGCTGATCAGTTCGTCCATGATCTCCTGGCCGCGTCCCGTGGGCACGATCATGAACATGTACCACGCGCGCGCGCCGATCCGCTTGGCGAGCCGGTAGACGTTGGGGATGTCCTTCTGGTTCCGCTTCGCGAACGAGGAGTTGACGATGAACGGGATCTCGTTGCGCCGGAACGTCTCCGCCGCCCGCAGCGTCGCCTCGTACGCCCCGGGCTGCTTCCGGAAGTCGTCGTGGATCGCGGCGGTCGACCCGTCGAGCGACAGCGACACGATCTTGATGCCGCTCTCCTTCATCTTGGCGCAGATCTCGTCGGTGACGAGCGACCCGTTGGTCGCGATGCACATCCGCAATCCCTTGTCGGTCCCGTGCTTCGCGATCTCGAAGAGATCGTTGCGCAGCAGCGGCTCCCCGCCGGAGAGGACGAGCACGGGACTGCAGAAGGACGCGATGTCGTCGATGAGCGCTTTCGCCTCATCCGTCGTGAAGTCGGTGTCGTGGGAGACCATCGAGGAGGAGGCCCGGCAGTGGATGCAGTTCAGGTTGCAGCGCCCGGTGACCTCCCAGGCGATCCATTTCGGTATGAATTCTTCCTTGACCACAGGAGTTCCCTTCTATTTAAGAACCACGGGTACGGTTCCCCGTTGGGCAATCTTGTCATTATAAACGATTCGCTTCCCGTCGGACACGGTTCGGGAGTGGATTTTTCAGGCCTATTTCGCCATCTTGGCGTATTTCTTCGCGTTCTCCTTGTCGCCGATCGCCTCGTACGATTTCGACAGGTAGGCCGCGGCCTGTCTCGTGGGCAGCAGGTCCATACTCCGCGAGAGCTCCGGGATCGCCTGCCGGTATTCCTTACCCTCGTAGCGCAGCACGCCCATCAGGAGGTGCGGCTCGAAGAACTCGTCGTCCAGCTGGATCGCCTTGCGCAGGGAGGCCTCGGCGGCC
>JBLNFH010000338.1:0-3839 GCA_050263475.1 Deltaproteobacteria bacterium | reverse complement strand
TTGTAGCCCAGGTTCGGGAACTCTTCGCGGCCACTGTTCCAGATACCCTCGGTGGAGTCGACGACGTGGAACGACTGGTTGGCGCTCATGTCGTAGCGGACGTCGTCGAACACGAAGAACTCGGCCTCCGGCCCGAAGAAAGCGGTATCGCCGAGGCCGGTGGACTTGAGGTACGCCTCGGCCTTGCGGGCGATGTTTCGCGGGTCGCGGGAGTAGCTCTCCTTCGTGATCGGGTCGACGATGTTGCAGATGAGGGAGAGCGTCGGCCGGGTGATGACGGGGTCGATGATGGCCGTGACGGCGTCGGGGATCACGAGCATGTCGGACGCGTGGATCGGCTGCCAGCCGCGGATGCTCGAGCCGTCGAAGCCGAACCCTTCCTCGAAGCTGTCGTCCTTGAGCTCGTAGATCGGGACGGCGAAATGCTGCCACGTGCCGATGAAATCCATGAACTTGAGATCGACCATCTCGATTTTCTTGCTCTTCGCGAAATCCAGCACTTCCTTCGGGTTCATGTGCTCCTCCTTGAAAATGGTGCGACGGGTGCTTCCGGGGCGTCAGATGGCGTCGGAGCCGCGCTCGCCGGTGCGGATGCGGACCACCTCTTCCACGTTCGTCACGAAGATCTTGCCGTCGCCGATCCGGCCCGTGCGCGCCGACTTCTCGACGGTCTCGACGACCTGCGCCACGAGGTCGTCGGGCACGATGATCTCGAGCTTGATCTTGGGGAGGAAGTCGACCACGTATTCGGCGCCGCGGTACAGCTCCGTGTGCCCCTTCTGGCGGCCGAAGCCCTTGACCTCGGACACGGTGATCCCCTGGATGCCGATGTCGTTCAAGGCCTCCTTGACCTCGTCGAGCTTGAACGGCTTGATGATGGCCTCGATCTTCTTCATGGGTCACCTCCTCGACGGGAGTGGAGAGCAATGGCCGTACCAACCGGCGCATGGCGCCGCATTTTCGTTCCCCGTCAATCGAAACTACTTGTTTTTCGGCGCGATTCTTCCGTCAAGCCCTTCGCGAAGATGGCGTCCCGCCAGCCTCGATGATAAAATGGGTGCCCAATTGATCATCAATGCGTGCCTTATTTTTGGGCATAAGGAGGAGTTCGTGGTCGCAGGCCTTATGGAAGAGTTCCGTTCGGAAGTGGAAAAGATTTTCGGGGAGGACCTGGTCTCCCTCACGATCTATGGAGCCCACGCGTCGGACGAGCCGCCGGGCCGGGAGGAAAACGTTTCGGTGCTGGTCGTCGTGCGCGAGATCCGGAGGGAGGAGCTCGCGGCCTACCGGAACATCGCGCACCGGTACGCTCGGCGGGGGATCCCCGCCCCCCCCATTTTCACGGAGGGATTCCTGAAGGAGTCGTCGGACGTCTTTCCGCTGGAATTCCTCGGGATGGCGTCGCAGCGCCGCGTGATCTTCGGGAAGGACATCGTGCCGGAGTTGAATATCACCACAAGAAACCTGCGCCACCAGGTGGAGTTCGAGCTGAAGGGGAAATTGCTGACGCTGCGCCGGATGTACATGGAGGTCTTCGGGAACCGGGAGCTTGTCGGGCTGCTGCAGGACACCGTGGGATCGGTCGTATCCGTGGCGCGGGGATTGTTGCTCCTGTCGGACCGCGAGGCGCCGCACGAAAAAATCGCGATCCTGGACGGCATCGAAAAGCATTTCGGCGTTTCCCTGCCCGCCATCCGCGAGGTGATCGCCGCCAGGCAGGGGCGGAAGATCCCGCATGCCCGGGCGGAAGCGCTTTTCTTCCTCTACCAGGAGGAGGTGGGACGCCTCTGCTCCCTGGTGGACGAATACCCGATGGAGACCGCCCTGTAGATGGCCTCGCCCAGAGCGCTTCCGACAGCCGCCGCGCTTCTTCTCCTCATGGTTCTCGCGGTTCCTGCACTGCGCGCCGCCGAGGAACCCGCATTCCCTCCGGCGACGGGTTACGTCACGGATACGGCGGGGATCCTGGGCGAGTGGACGGCGAAGACGGAGACGCTTTGCAAGGAGATCGAGGGGCAGACGGGCGCCGAGGTGGCGGTGTTGACCGTGAAGACCACCGCGCCCCTGGAAACCCAGCAGTATGCCCAGCAGGTGTTCGACCGCTGGAAGATCGGCAAGAAGGGAAAGGACAACGGCGTATTGATCTTGGTTGCGGTCGCCGACCGGAAATTGTGGATCGCGACGGGGTACGGCGTGGAAGGCGTACTTCCCGACGGCAAGGTCGGGGAGATCCGCGACCGGGTTCTGCGCCCCCTGTTCCGGCAGGGGCGGTACGGGGAGGGGATCTACATGGGCGTCGCCTCCATCGGGAGCGTGCTCTCCGGCGGGAGGATCGCGGGGCCGAAAGATACAGCCCGCACCGGGCGCGCGTATGAGCGGAAACTCCTGGGCTTCCTGTTCCTGGCGCTGCTGCCGCTCGTGTTCCTGTGGGCGTTCCTGCGGAGGGCGTCGGGTATAACGGGGGTCCGCCGCGGGGGAGGCTACTACGGCGGATACGGAGGCGGCGGGTTCGGGGGCGGAGGGTTCGGGGGGTTTGGCGGAGGCGGCGGATTCGGGGGGTTCGGCGGAGGATTCTCCGGCGGGGGCGGCGCCGGCGGGGGCTGGTAGGTCCCGGCGGGACGGGAACAGGCGGAAACAACACGTTCGGAGGGTGACGATGAACAAGAAGATCCTGATCGCGGTGGTGGTCGTGGCAGCCCTGCTGGTGTTCCAGGGAGTCGGCGCCTACAACGGCATCGTGCGGAAGGACGTTGCGGTGAACGAGAAGTGGGGGCAGGTCCAGAACGTGCTCCAGCGCCGGGGAGACCTCATCCCGAACCTGGTCCAGACGGTGAAGGGGTACGCCGCCCACGAAAAAGAGGTTTTCGAGTACGTGGCAGCCGCCCGGGCGAAGCTGGCGGGAGCAAGGACCCCCGAAGAGGTGATGCAGGCAAACGCCGAGGTTTCCAGCGCCCTCTCCCGTCTCCTGGTGGTGGTCGAGAACTATCCGCAGCTGAAGGCCGACCAGACATTCATCCGGTTGATGGACGAGCTCGCCGGAACGGAGAACCGGATCTCCGTGGAGCGGATGCGGTACAACGCCGCGGTGGGGGAGTTCAACACCGACATCAAGGTCTTCCCGAACAGCGTCATCGCCGGGATGACCGGATTCCGGGCGAAGCCGTTCTTCGAGGCGGAAACCAGGGCCAAGGAAGTCCCGAAGGTCGACTTCGGTAAATAACTTAACGCCAGGGACGTTCTTAAACTTTTTAATATTTCCGGGATTCGAAAACCGGGCGCTTAGAGTTTCCGCAGGAGCCGGTCCCGTTTCCGTTCCTGTTTTTTCTGCCGGCGGCCCGCCCCCTTCTTTTCGCCGGTTCGGGCTGCCCGAGCATCCTCCTCCGGGCCGCCTTTGATATCTTCCATCATGCGGGAGTAAAGACGCCGGGCGAGCTCATCGCAGGAAATAACGGGGATATTGCGGGAAGGAAGCGTCCCCGCAAGACCGCGGTCGGACGTAACCACGATCGTGCCTGCGGGCGCGCTGCGGGTGAGGTCGCGGATCACGTCGTCCGCGGTCTCGGTGCGGGAGGAAAAGACAACCGTTCCGCCCTTGATCGCTTGACGCGTCCGTTCGGGATTCCCGGATCCACGCCCGTCGAATACGATCGTGAGACGTAGCCCCTTCTCTCTCGAATACGCGGATATGAGGGCGCACAGCTCCCCGCGCCCTTCGGCGCTTGCGGGATCGGCCTCCAAAAGGAGCTCTCCGGACCGACCCAGGTTGTAACCGTCCACGATCAGGTGACCCATCGAGAAGTGACCTCGTCGGCAATATTAAAAAGTTTAAGAACGTCCCT
>JBLNFH010000337.1:0-4306 GCA_050263475.1 Deltaproteobacteria bacterium | reverse complement strand
GCGGAAATCCACGAGACCGGCGCCGCCCCGGGCGACCCGTGATGGGGGAGAAAGAGGATCCTCTCCCGTCCGCCGTCCTCATCCGCTTTTCCCCAGGAAGCGGGACCGGTTTCCACGTCCCCCGGCAGCCAGACGGCAAGCTTGCCGTGGCGAATTTCCAATTCGAGGCTCCGATCGTTGGCGCCGGTGGGCCTCCCCGTCCCGCCGGCGCCGCGCACGGTGACGCTCGCCCCCCCCGCGGCGAAAATCTCCCCGCCGTACTTTCGCTTCACGAGGCGGGCGTTGCGCACCACCGATTCCCCGAAGGAGGCGAGCGGAGTATCCCCCGGGATCCAGATTTCCCGTACGGTAAACGCCTCCAGCAAGGCGGCCGCCCCCCCGTAATGGTCTTCGTGCGGGTGGGTCAGGACCAGCGCGTCCACGGTGCGTACTCCCCTGCCTCTCAGGAAGGGAGAGACGATTCGTTCGCCGGCGTCCCCCCGCACCGCGCTGCCGCAATCGACCACCATGCAGCGCCCGTCGGGGAAGGAAAGGACATGGGCGGCCCCTTTTCCCACGTTGAGCGCGGTTACGGTGAGGCGGGCGTCGGGGAGCGCGATGAAGGGCAAGTGGATCCAGGCCAGAAACAGCGATGCGGCGGCCAGCGGGGCTGGCCAGGGGTCCCTTCCGCTCCTCCGGAGCGCGAGCGTCCCCCACACGGAGGCCATCGTGCAGAGAAGCGGCGCCGATACCCCGGAGGGAGGCAAGGGAACGTATCCCCAGCCTCCCCCGGAGAGGCGTGCGAGCAGGGAAAGGGCCGCCGTGAGCCCCTGCGCCACGAGGCGTACGGCGCCCCCAAGGGGTTCGATCGAGAACGATCCCGCCACGGCCGCGAGAAACGCGCCCGCGACCCCGGCCGTTCCGAGGACCGGCCCGAACACCAGGTTCCAGAGGACGGCTCCGGCGGGGAAAGCACCGAAGAACGCCGCGCTGATCGGGAGCGTCCCCAGAAACGCGACCGCCGAAGCGATCAGGGCGTCCCTTCCCCAAACCAGGAGGCGTCGGGCACGAGATCCCTGCCGGGGATTGCGGGGCCTGGCGGCAAACGAGGAGATCAGGAAAAAGGCCGCCCCGTAGGACAGCAGGAACGAGGGGGAAACGATCTGGAAGGGGGATGCCAGAACCGTCAGGAAGATGAGCAGCGACCACCCGAGGTCCGCCCCGCGGATCCCGCATAGATTCCAGAGAAGCACGGCGATCGTGATCATTCCTGCGGACCGCACGGCCGGAACGGGCGCGCCCGCCATCAGCACGTAGGCCCAGCAGGCAGGGACCGACAGGAACGCCGGGATCCGATTCAGGTCCGGGGTTCCACGCCTCCGGCGGAAGACCCAGATCGCTCCCCGTGCCAGGAAGGAAACGACGATGAAGAAGATCGCCACGTTGATCCCGGAGATGGCCAGCAGGTGCGCCAGGCCCGTTTTCCGCAGCAGGACCACCATCGGGTGCGAGGAGGGAGGGACCTCTCCCGTCGTCAGGGAAAGGAGGTAGAGGGCGCCGTCGGATTTCCCCGCGTGCCGCTCCATCCACCGCGAGGTGCGCTCGCGGGCCCGCCGGAAGATGCCTGTCGGCCCCTGCCGTCCCGGTCCGGGGGGCAGGGATACGAACCGCGACTCGTCCGTCGAAAACGCGTACTGGACGCCCGCCGCCATCGCGCTCCATTCCCTGGGAAGCTCATCGGGGTTCCCGGGGCTGCGCACGGCATACAGACGGCCGGTGGCTCGAATTTCGAACGGCAGGTCGGCGACAGCGTGCGAAGTCCGGACGAACAGGAGAACCCCGTTCAGCCCGATCGCCTCCGATCCGTCCAGCCGGGAGACCGATGCCTCCCTGGCCACGCCGCTCCAGCCCGCGTCGCCGGGTCTCACCTCCTCCACGACGGCCTGAAGAACGACCTCGTTGTCCAGGAGCCCGTGCAGCCGCGACGGCTCCACGAGCGGAATCCTGCCGCCGGCCAGGGCGCCGCAGAGGGAAAGGATCGCCAGTGCCGGCATAAGGCAAAACTTCCGGAACCGGATGGACAGGAGCGCCAGGAGGAGGAAGCCCGCCGCTACGGCCGGCCAGGCGGCGCCGGAGCCAAGCGACAGGAACAGCCCGGCCAGGTAGGCCAGCAGGAGCAGGAAGAACGGGCCGTGTCCCCGGAACGGATACTCCATGCTCCGCGGGACTGCAACCCCCGTTCCGGCAGGCGACGACTTGATACGGCGACGTTCAAAATAACTTTGTCTGGGGGACGTTCTTAAACTTTACTTTTTATACGTCCGTGAAAGCCCAGGGACGTTCTTGAACTTATCAATGCTCCCGTTCGAAAGTTCAAGAACGTCCCGGGCTTTAAAGTAAAGTTTAAGAACGTCCCCGAACTTCAGACAAAGTTATTTTGAGAATCCCTACGTTGAAGTCGTCGCCTGCCCGAGGGGCGGCTCAGGAGTTCTGAAATGCGCGCTTCGTCCGCCGGGCGCGGTGGAAGGAGAGGGCGAACCGGTGCGCCTCGTCCCGTACGCGCATCAGCAGGAGCAGCACGGGATCGTGCGGGGGGAGGACGACGGGGTTCTTCCTGCCGGGCAGGAAGATCCGCTCGCGGAATACCGTCTCGCCGCCCCGCACCCGCTCCTTGGCCAGCGCGACGACAGGGAGGAAGTCGACGCCGGCGCCCTTCATCGCCGCCATCGCGGAGGAGAGCTGCCCCTTTCCCCCGTCGATCAGGACGAGGTCCGGCATCCCCCCGAAATCCTCGTCGTGCGCGAACCGGCGCCGGACGACCTGCTCCATCATCGCGAAGTCGTCCTGCCCCACCATCCCGCGAACCGCGAACTTCCGGTACCATTTCTTCGCGGCCTTTCCGCCCACGAACGTCACCATCGACCCTACCGGCTCCGTCCCCGACAGGTTCGAGATGTCGAACCCCTCGATCCTCTGCGGAGGCTTCGGGAGGTGGCACAGGGATGCCATCCGCGCGACCAGCCCCTCGTAGGCGACCTCCTTTTCCTTCCGCATCCGGTGTGCCTCCGCGGCGTTCGTGTTGGCAAGACCCACGAGCCTTGCCCGCTCTCCCGCCGCCGGGACCTTGATGCGCACCGGGCCTTCGGCCCTGTCGGAGAGGAGCGACGCCAGGGGCTCGCGGTCCTCGATCTCCATCGGAAGGAGGATCTCCCCCGGAAAGTACGCCCCGACGGCGTAATGCTGGAGGAGGAAGGAAGACAGCGCCTCGTCCTCCCCGCCCTCGACCCGGAAGGCGTAGGAGTGCGCGTCGGAGAGCCGCCCGGCCCGCACGTGGAGGACCGCCGCCGTCGCGTCGGTCCCCTCCCGGTGCCAGCCGACGGCGTCCACGTCCCCGGGGACCGCACGGACCACCCGCTGCCGGACGAGCGTCCCCTCGACGGTTGCGACCCGGTCCCGGATCCTCGCGGCCTCCTCGAACTTCATCTCCCGCGCGAGTTCCGCCATCTCCGCTTTCCAGCGCTTCACGATCTCCCGGTAGTCTCCCTTCAGGAACCGGATCGCGTTTTCGACCACCGGCAGATATTCCTCCCTGGAGATCAGCCCCGCGCACGCCCCGCCGCACCGCCCCATCTGGTAGTTGAGGCACGGCCTCCTCCGAGAGGCGAATTTCTTCGGGGAGCACGAGCACAGCGGGAACAGCCGGTAGAGGAGGCGCAGGGTCTCGCGGATCCCTCGGGCGGAGGAATACGGCCCGAAGTAGGCGGCCCCGTCCTTCGCGACGCGCCGGACGAGGGCCGGGCGGGGGAACTCCTCCTTCCTGTCGATCCGGAGCAGGAGGTATTCCTTGTCGTCCCGCAGGAAGACGTTGAAAGGCGGGCGATGTTCCTTGATGAGCGTGTTCTCGAGGAGCAGCGCCTCCTTCTCCGTCGCGGTGACGATGCAGCGCACGTCGGCCACCCGGCGCACGAGGTGCGGGATCTGGGGGCGCCCGTCGCCCCCCGGCACCGTGTAATTGTGGAGCCTGGCGCGCAGCACCTTGGCCTTGCCCACGTAGAGGACCTTCCCCCGGGCGTCCGCCATGAGGTACACCCCCGGCGCGCGGGGAAACGTCCTCCAGTCGGAAAGTGCCGCCATCCGCTACCTCGCCGAGAGCTCCATTTTTTCCAGGGAGAGCAGCCGGTCGCGGATCTCTGCGGCCCGCTCGAAGTCGAGCTTCTTCGCCGCCCGCTCCATCTCCCTGCGCAGCCGCTTCAACGCCTTCGCGAGCTCCTCGTACGAGGCGTACGCCTCCTTCCCTTCCGGCTCCACGGTGACGTAATCCGCCTCG
>JBLNFH010000336.1:0-3455 GCA_050263475.1 Deltaproteobacteria bacterium | reverse complement strand
CCGCACACCTCCAATTTCAAACCGGTTACTCCCTCAGGCACGATTCAGATAAATTTGGTGTTCAAATTTACATGGTAGTTTCCTCGATTGGATAAATAGAAGGGGTCTCTACCGAGGACCCGCGCAATCCCCATCTTGACGGGTTCTCCCCGTGGACGGGCGTCTCTCCCTTCAGCGCGTGGTCCACGATCCGCCCCGATGTCCACGCAGCCGGGACCGGATTTCGATCGAAGGCATTCCCTCAATCGACCTTCTTGAAATCGATGTACCCCCGATCCACGTCCGTGTGAACCAGTTGCACGCGAACCCTGTGGCCCACATCGGCGCCTTCGAAGCCGTGGATCAACTTCCCTTCCACGGGGGGGTGCAGAAGACGGACCCACGTCCCCTTCTCCGAGGCACCGGTGACGATCGCGTCGAACCGGTCCCCGATCCTCGATTCGAGCAGCATGGCTGCTGCCGACTTCCCGACCTGCCGTTCCACCTTGCTGGCGTCGTTTTCCTTCTCGGTGCAATGGCGGGCCAACTCCGCCAGTTCCTCCCTTCCATACGGCAGGGGGGAACCCGCCAGTGCAGCCTTCAGCAACCGTTGCGTGATGAGGTCGGGGTAGCGGCGGTTCGGGGCAGTGGAGTGCGTGTAGTCCCGGACCGCGAGCCCGAAGTGCCCGAGGGCCTTCTCTTCCGGATATTCGACGACGTATTCCCCGCGCCCCATCAGCTTGACGATGGTAAGGGAGAGATCGGGGAAGCGGAGAGGGTCGGCAACCTTGCGCAGCGCCAGGAAATTCGCAAGGGCCGCCGGGTCGGGCTCCGATGGAAGACGAACGCCGTACTGGGAGGCCACCTCGACGATCCGCTCCCATCGTTCCGGGGAACGGACCACCCGCCGCAAGGAGGGGTATTTCCTCGACATGAGGAAGCGCGCCGTCACCCCGTTGGCCGCGATCATGAAGTCCTCGATGAGCTCCTTCGCACGGTTTTTCCTTTCGACCTCAAGATCGCGGATCTCCTCCCCGTCAAACACCGGGCGCGCCTCGATCGTTTCCAGGTCCAGCGCGCCGTGCTCGTGCCGGAACAACTTCAGCTTCAGCGCTACGAGGTCCTGGGCCGTGAGGTTTGCGTCGAGCCCCTCCACGGCCGCGACCGGTCCTGGCATCGGCCCCTTCCCCTCCAGCCAGGCTGCCACGCTGTTGTAGGCCAGCTTCGCCCGGTTGCGGACCGTGGCTTCGTAGATCTTCGACCCCCGGAGCGAGCCCTCCTCCCCGATCAGCATCTCGATGACGATGGCCGGGCGGTCTTCCTGGAAGGCAAGCGACGTGAGATCGGTCGACAGTCTCTCGGGAAGCATCGGGAAGATCTCCCCCGGGGTATAGACCGATGTGGTGTTCTGCCGAGCGTGCTCGTCGATCGCTGAGCCTTTTTTCACGAGGGCGTCCACGTCAGCGACGGCGACGAGGATCTTTACCGCGCCGCCCGGGAGAGTCTCCGCCACGCTGAGCTGGTCCAGATCGCGGGAGTCGTCGTTGTCGATTGAAGCCCAGAGGAGGTTTCGCAGATCGGGGACCCGGCCGTCCCCGCCGACGGGAGGATCCGTGATCCGGGCGAGTTCCTCGAGTGCCCTGGTAGAGAAATCCGGCAGCATACCGCGTTCGAGCATCGCCAGGCGGGCAATCCGTTGCAAGGTAACGCGTTGGCGACGTGCGTCCATCGCTCCCTCCCCTGAAACCGCTTCATATGCCCAAGGGAAACCCCGCGTCGCGCCCTCGTCACATCTATGGCGGGCCGTTGTAGAAGATCACGACGCTGTCGTCGCCTCCGCCCGCCACGCTCCCCATCGTCGAGAGCTGCTTTTGTGTCGCCGGGTTGCCGCGGACCTCCGCGTCGAGGAACATAAGCGTCCACGTTAAGATGTCGTTGGTCGAGGGAATGTCGAACCCGTGTGTGACGCCGGAGAGTGCGACCAGCTCGCGGATCCCGGTGAGGCGCGACATGCCGATCTCCGTTTCGATGATCGGAGCGGTCGTGTCCGCCGTCCCGCTGATGCCGAGGAACGGCAGATCGATGCCTTCGAGACCGTCCTGGTTGCGTCCGAATGCGGGCAGGAACGGCTGCCCGAAATACGGCACGTAGCCGACCGCCGCCTTGATCCGCGGATCGCGGGTGACCTGTTTCCACGACGCCCCCAAGTCGAAGTACGAGGTCGTCAGGCCCGCGCCGCCCAACAGCATCATTGTCTCGCCGCCCATGCTCGCCCCGAAGCCGCCGATCCGTGTCGCATCGATGTGACCTTGCCATTGCGGATGCGCGAGCACGAGGTCGAGCGCCGCGGATATCGAAAGCGGTCGCAGTGCCTGCAGCGCCGTGAAGTCGCTCAGGTGCAACCCCAGGGCAATGGCGGCTTTGAGGTCTTCGACCTTGAGGACGGTAAAGCGCAGGTCTCCGTGAAACGGGGCGATTACGACGTAACCGTAACTTGCCAAAACGACCAGCGCCGAAATGTAGTCGTTGGAGATCGGGCTGCCGCTGTAGCCATGCGAAAACGCAACCACCGGATAACGAAACGAGTTGTCCGCAAATAACGGCGCATCCGATCCGGACTGCATGTGCGGGACTACCCTGCCGGTCGGCAGCAAATAGTCGTTATCGGGGTTGTCGGCCGTAGTGGGATAGCACGCGAGCACCACGAACGCGAACTCCTGTCCGGCGAACGAACCGAAGAGATTCGAGTCCTGTGGCGCGGTCACCGTGGCGATCAGCGTATTCCCCGGGTCCGCCAGCAGATCGGTCGCATAACGCAGCGTGCCGTTGTCCGACGGCAATCCCTCCCAATAGCTCTTCACGTCCTCGCCGGCGCCCACTCGACTGAAATCCTGGACGATGTTGCTGCACGCAACCGCATAGGGACCCGGCAACGGCAACGGCTGCACGATGGCGGTCGGCGCCGAGGCGCCCGGCGGATTGCTGCTGCCGCCACCGCCGCCACATCCGGCGAGCGCAAGCGCGATCCCCGACAAGGCCCCCAACAGCATTCCCCGCAGGAATCCGTTCATGACTGATTCTCCTCGACAAGGGGCATGTTGACCGAGGCGGGCGCCCACTCTCCCGTGTCGGCGATCCTATGCGCTTTTCCCATCTTGACGCAAGTTGAAGCCCGCTACCTCCCCTTGTAGCGGCCGATGAAATCCTTGTATTCCTGCTCGGCTTTATCCCTGGCATATCCATATTTCTGCTGCAAAATCCCCATGAGTTTCTCTTTTTTCCCCTCCACCGCGGTGAGGTCGTCATCGGTGAGTTTTCCCCACTTCGCTTTGACCTCCCCCTTGATTTCCTTCCATTTCCCTTTCAGGATATCTTCATTCATGCTCGTCTCCTTTCCTTCTCTCCGTTAGAACAAGGACGTCCCGTTAAAATTCACTTCCCGACGCGAATCCCCGACAGGGAACCGATGATCCCGA
>JBLNFH010000335.1:0-4480 GCA_050263475.1 Deltaproteobacteria bacterium | reverse complement strand
CCAGCGTCTCGAAGAAGTACATGTCGGCCAGTTCCTTCTCCTTCTCCCCCTTCCCTCGCACCGCCATCGTCAGGTCGAACGCCTTGCGGATCTCCGCTTCCTTGTCGGCCGCCACCCAGGGAAGGATGATCTTCACGTCCCCCTTCTCCAGGGACTGCCGGGCCAGGTTGATGACGGGGCCGTCCAGCGTGTCGCAGTGCGCCAGGGCGCTCCCCGACATGCCCAGGATCAGGAGGATGACCGCCGCCGCCACGGTTCCGATGCCCGCCCATCTTTTCATTCTCTCCTCCTCCTCGCGGTACCGCGAGCCGTTCTCGTTGGATTCCTGCCGACAGCATCCCACGGGAGTCGGTTCCCTACATTGACGCATATCAATATTATAGCGCAGCACCCGAAGGGATCGCGGCGCCCTTCCCCTTTACGCCAGGGTCTTCCGGAACCGTCGCGTCGTGAACAGGAGGATCGCAATGCCCATGGCAAGGAGCGCCGCCGACTGGGGCCACAGCGCTTCCACCCCCGCGCCCTTCAGGAAGACTCCCCGCACGATGACCAGGAAATACCGGAGGGGGTTGAGGTAGGTCAGCAGCTGCACCGCTTCCGGCATGTTCGCGATGGGGAACATGAAGCCGGACAGCAGGACGCAGGGGAAGTAGAAGAAAAAGACGCTCATCATCGCCTGCTGCTGCGTCCGGCTGACCGTGGAGATGAACAGGCCGATCCCCAGCGTGGTCATCAGGTAGAAGGTCGTCGCCACGAGCAGCAGGAGAAAGCTCCCCCGGATCGGCACGTCGAACCAGAGCACCCCGATCGCCGCGATGAGGAGGACGTCGGCGTAGCCGACCAGGGCGAAGGGGAGCGTCTTGCCGAGGGTGAACTCCAGCGGCGTGATCGGCGAGACGAGAATCTGCTCGATGGTGCCGATCTCCTTCTCCCGCACCACCGCCATGCTGGTGAGCATCAGCGTGACGAGCATCACGATCAGCGCGATCACCCCGGGAACGTAGAAGTTGCGGCTCTCCAGGTTTTCGTTGAACCAGGCGCGGGAGACCAGGGAGACCTGCACCGGCGCCGGGGCGGTCCCCCGCAGGCGCGCGACGCGGTCCGAAAGGACCCGGTCGGAGAACGCCCCGGCGATCCGTCCCGCGTAGTCGAGCGCGATCCGCGCGGTGTTGGAATCCGTCCCGTCGGCGATCATCTGGATCCGGGCGGTCCGCCCGGCCCGCAGGTCCTCCTCGAAGCCGTGGTCGATGCGCAGGATCGCCCCGATCTTCCCGCGGTCGAGCAGCTCCCGGACCGTTCCGTCGTCCCGCGTTTCCGCCGCGAACCGGAAGTAGCCGGAGGCGGAGAACCCCGACAGCAGCTCGCGCGAGGAAACGCTCTGGTCGAAGTCCATGACCGCCGTGGGGACGCTGCGCACGTCCGTGGTGACGGCGTAGCCGAAGATCAGCACCTGGATCATCGGCATCAGGAAGACCATCCGGCGCAGCTTCGCATCGCGGAAGAGCTGGAGGAATTCCTTGACGAGCATGTGGCGCAGCCGCTCTACCATGCGGTCGGCCCCTTCCTCACCCGAGTTTCCTTACGAATTTCCGGTTCGCCAGGAGGACGATCGCCACGCCGAACACGGCGAGCAGCGCCGCCTCCTCCCAGAGGACGGAGAGCCCGACCCCCTTGAGGTATACCCCCTTGAGGATGGAGACCAGGTAGCGGGAGGGGATGGCGTAGGTCACCGCCTGGATGGCGCGGGGCATGCTCCCGATGGCGTAGACGAAACCCGACAGCAGGAACGAGGGGAGGAAGGTGAGCACCATCGCCATCTGGGTCGCCAGCAGCTGCGATTTCGTGACGATGCTGATCACCATTCCCAGCGAGAGCGCCCCGGCCAGGAAGACGGCCGCCATCCCGAACAGCAGCGCCGGGCTGCCCCGCAACGGCACGCGGAACAGGAACTCCCCCATACTCACGGCGATGGCGACGTCGAGCATCCCCAACGCGAAGTACGGCAGGAGCTTTCCCAGGATGAGCTCGCGGGGGGTCACCGGCGTGGAGAGGAGCTGCTCCATCGTCCCCTGCTCCCATTCCCTCGCGACGGTCAGCGACGTCAGCATCGCCGCGATCACCATCATGATGACGGCGATCAGCCCCGGGATGATGTAGTTCTTCGACTCCAGCTCCGCGTTGAACCAGACGCGGGGGCGAACGTCGAGGGGGTCGCGCAGGACCCCTTGGGCGGCAATCCCCGCCGCCCGCACCGCGACGTCCCTGGAATACCCCCGGACCGCGGCCTCGGCGTACCCCAGCGCGATCGTCGCCGTATTGGAATCCGACCCGTCCAGGAGGAACTGCACGGGGGCCCCCCGCCCCGCCGCCAGGCGGGAGGTGAAGTCGCGGGGAACGACCAGCGCGGCCAGCACGCTTCCTTCCTCGATCGCGGCCTCGATTACCCGATATCCCCCCGCCCGCAGGCGGACGTCGAAGTACCGGGATCCTTCGAACCGGCTGACCAGTTCCCGGCTCTCGGGGGAGACGCTCTGGTCCCAGACCGCGATCGGCACGCGGTCGACGTCCAGCGTCAGGGCGAATCCGAAGAGGAAGAGCATCAGCATCGGGATCGCGATCGCCATGCCGAGGCTGCGCGGGTCGCGCCGGATGTGCAGGAATTCCTTGCGCGCCACCGCCCGCACCCGGCGCAGGTTCACGGACGCACCTCCCCGGGGGGACGTTCCTGCCGGTCTTTCTCCTCCACCAGCGAGACGAAGACGTCCTCGAGCGACGGGACGATCCGCTCGGCCCGCCGCACGGAAAACCCCGCGGCGTCAAGCGCCTCCCGGAGCATGGGGACCGCCCCCTCGCCCCCCTCCACGACCGCGTGGATCCCGTTGCCGAAGAGCGCCGCCCCCCGCACGCCCGGAAGCTTCCCCAGCACGGCGATCGCGTCCTGGGGCCGCTCGCACCGGATCTCCACCACCGTCTCCTTCATCCGGCCGCTCTTGAGCTCTCCCGGGGTCCCCATCGCCGCCAGCCCGCCCCGGTAGATAAGCCCCAGCCGGTCGCAGTACTCCGCCTCGTCCATGTAGTGCGTCGTGACGAAGACCGTGACCCCGTTTTCCGACATGCCGTAGATGAGGTTCCAGAAGTTGCGGCGGCTGATCGGGTCGACGCCCGAGGTCGGCTCGTCCAGGAAGAGAATCGGGGGCTCGTGGAGGATGGCGCATCCCAGCGCCAGCCGCTGTTTCCAGCCGCCGGCCAGGAAGGCCGTCTTCGTCCTCCGGTGGTCGGAGAGCCCCGCCATCCCGATCACCCACTCCTTGCGGGCCCGCTTCTTGTCCGCCGGGATCCGGTAGATCCCGCCGTAGAAATCGATGTTCTCCTCGACCGTCAGGTCCTCGTACAGGGAGAACCGCTGCGACATGTACCCGATGTGCTGCTTGATCGCTTCCGTTTCCGTGCGCAGGTCGAAGCCCGCCACCGTGGCCTCGCCGGACGTGGGCGCGAGGAGCCCGCACAGCATCCGGATCGTCGTCGACTTGCCCGCCCCGTTGGGGCCGAGGAAGCCGAAGATCTCCCCCCTGCGCACGTCGAAGCTGATCCGGTCGACCGCGACGAACTCCCCGAACCGCTTTTCGAGGTCCCGCGCCGTCACCGACAGATCTCCGGGCGCCGGGGTCAATTGCGGGCCTCCTCCCCGGAGGCGATCGCGGCGACGAAGACGTCCTCGAGGGCAGGCTCGATCGGCTGCACCGGCGAAAAGGGGATGCCGGCCCCGTCCAGCGCCTTCCCGATGTCGCGCACGGCGGAGCCGGGATCCCTCGTCCCCACGTGGACGCGCTCCCCGAACAGCCCCACGGCGGCCCCGGGGACCTCCTTCCGCAGGATCGCCGCCGCCCGCCGCGGCTCCGCGCACCGCACCTCGAAGAGGGCGCCGGGGAACAGCGCCTTGATCTCCTCCGGCGATCCCAGCGCCAGCAGCCTCCCCCGGTGGAGGAGCGCCAGGCGCCGGAACCGCTCCGCCTCGTCCAGGTAGGCGGTGGAGACGAAGATCGTCACCTTCTCGCGCAGGAGGCCGTACAGGATCCTCCAGAAATCCCGGCGGGACAGGGGGTCGACGCCGTTGGTCGGTTCGTCGAGAAAGAGCACTTTCGGCGTATGCACGAGGGCGCACGCCAGCCCGAGCTTCTGCTTCATCCCGCCCGAGAGGTTCCCCGCCGCCCGGTCCTGGAACGGGGCCAGGTTGGCGAACGAGAGCAGCTCCTTGATCCGGGGTCCGCGGTCGCGGCGGGACACGCCGTACAGGTCGGCGTAGAAGCGGAGGTTCTCCAGGACGGAAAGGTCGTGGTACAGCCCGAACCGCTGGCTCATGTAGCCGATCTCCTTGTGGATCTGCCCGGCCTCCGTCCGGATGGAGCGGCCCAGGACCCAGGCGTCGCCTCCCGACGGGTCGAGGATCCCGGCGAGCAGGCGCATCACGGTGGTCTTCCCG
>JBLNFH010000334.1:0-2897 GCA_050263475.1 Deltaproteobacteria bacterium | reverse complement strand
GCAGCCGCAGGCGAGGGTGACGTTCGGGGACGGAGGCCTGCCCCCCGCTTTCCGGCGCTACCTCCTGGTCGTGTGCATCTTCACCCTGGGGAACGCCAGCGACGCCTTCCTCATTCTCCGGGCGGTGGAAGAGGGCATTCCGGCCGCGTATGTCCCCCTTCTGTGGGGGGCGTTCCACGTCGTCAAATCCTCTTTCTCCGTCCCGGCGGGAATCCTTTCCGACCGTTGGGACCGCAGAAAAATCGTCGTCGCGGGCTGGTTCGTATACGCCGCCACCTACGCGGCGTGGGGCCTGGCCACCGGCCCCGGCTGGATGGTGGGGCTGTTCCTCGTCTACGGCCTCTACGCCGCGGCGACCGAGGGGGTGGAGCGGGCACTGGTCGCCGACTTCGTCCCCGCCGAACGGCGCGGGACCGCCTACGGCTGGTTCCACCTGGTGGTGGGCATCTCCGCGCTTCCGGCCAGCGTCCTTTTCGGGGTGCTCTACAAGTGGCGGGGCGCGCCGGTCGCCTTCGGGACGAGCGCGGCGCTGGCGATCATCGCGTCCGGGTTCCTGCTGTCCCTCAAGAACCCCACAGGGCCTGCGGAGAACGGCCGGGCGATTCGATCACCCTGAGTACGAACGGGCGGCGGACCGCAAGCCCGCCGAACCGCATGTCGAAGAACGTCACCATCGTCTTCCCGTCCGCAACGGTCACGGCCACCGCGGGGAACCTCGCGAACCACAGGTAGGTCCGCACGTCCTGGAGGCTTTCGAGAGCGCGTACTTCCGGCATATCTCTGCCCTTCCAGGCGCGCTCCTTCCAGGCCACCGCCCCGTCGAACGGGTCCACCTCGCCCCGGAGGTACGTCCTGCCGTCGTCCACGAAACCGCTCCAGGCGAACGGGCCCACCGGAACCGGGAACGACTTGCGGTCCACCAGCACATTGAGGGCGGGAGCGGCGTCGCCGCCCCCGGGCCTGGCGGCCGCCTCGGCCCTCCGGCCGATCCCGAGATCCAGGGACGTCGACACATGGGGAAGCCTCGGCAGCGCCCACGAGGAAACCACGGGCACGCCCTGCCGCAGTGCGGCTTCCCGCACGACGTACTCGGCGCGCAGGTGGAGAGCCCCCGCCAACCCGACGTAGACAACAAGAGCGGCCAGCGCCGCGCGCGCGCGCTCGGGACGGTGACGGGACAGGATCAGTCCCAGGACGATGATCCCCGTGAACGCCAGGTCGACGATGAACAGGAGGTCGAGCGAGACCCGCCCGTCGGAAAAGGGAAGAAAGATCTGGGTCCCGTAGGAATTGAGCAGGTCGAGCGCGATGTGGGAGAGCTGCCCCAGCAGCGCCAGCAGGTAGAGCTTCTTAAGGTCCTTCCACTTACCGAACCGGTAGAACAGGAGCGCGACCAGGATCGAGGAGACCGCCACGCCCGCGAAGGAATGGGAAATCCCGCGGTGGAACCGCAGGTAATACTCGCTGCCGAGCAGGGAGGCGACGTTGTCGGCATCCGGGAGGACCGACCCCACGATGACCGCGAGGGTCGCCTCTTTCTTCCCGATACCCGAAGGGATCGCCCGACCGATGAGCCATCCGGTCAGGCCGTGCGTAACCGTGTCCATACTTCCTGCAATTATACCATCGTCCTCGGATCGAGAACGCGATCGATTTCGTCTTCGGGAAGGATCTTCCTCTCCTTCAGGAGAACACGGATCGTCTTGCCGCCGTGGTACGCCTCGTGGGCCAATTGCGCGGCCTGGTTGTAGCCGATCTTGACGGCCAGGGGGGTCACCATCGCCAGGCTCTGCTCGATCAGCTCCCCGCACCTCCGGCGGTTGGGCGTGATCCCGGCCACGCACCGGGAAGCCAGGAGACGCGATGCGGCGGAGAGTATCCCGATCGACTCCAGCAGGTTGCGGGCCATGACGGGGAGCATCACATTCAGCTCCAGGACGCCCAGCGAGCCGCCCACCGTCACCGCCGCGTCGTTCCCGATCGCCTGCGCGCAGGCCTGGATCCCGATCTCCAGGATCACCGGGTTGACCTTCCCCGGCATGATGGAGGAGCCCGGCTGGAGGGAAGGAAGGTCGATCTCCCCGATCCCGCACCGCGGGCCCGAGGACAGGAGGCGCAGGTCGTGGCAGATCTTCATGAGGGAGGCCGCCGTCGTCTTCAGCGCCCCGCTGGTCGAGACCAGGGGGTCCTGGGCGCCCATGGCCTCGAAACGGTTCTCCGCCGGCCGGAACGGGATGCCGGTGACCGTGTCGATCTCCGCGATGGTCCTCGCGCCGAATTCGGGGTGGGCGTTCAGGCCGGTCCCGACGGCCGTACCTCCCAGCGGAAGCTCTTCCATGTCCAGGAAGGTCGCGCGGATCCGGCGGATCCCGTGGTCCACCTGGGAGGCATACGCCGAGAACTCCTGGCCCAGGGTCACGGGAACGGCATCCTGGAGGTGGGTCCTGCCGATCTTCAGGACGTCGGAAAACTCCCGGGCCTTCGCCCCCAGGGCGTCCCGCAGCAGTTCGAGGGCCGGAAGGAGCTCCTCGGAGAGCTGCCGCCGCGCCGCGATCCGTATGGAGGACGGGATCACGTCGTTGCTGGACTGGCACCGGTTGACGTGATCGTTCGGATGGACCGGGGCGTTGCTCCCCAGCGGATGCCCCAGCAGCTCGTTGGCCCGGTTGGCGAGCACCTCGTTGACGTTCATGTTCGTCGAGGTCCCCGACCCGGTCTGGAAGACGTCGAGAATGAACTCCCGGTCGAACTTCCCCTCGAGCACCTCCCGCGAGGCGCGGGAGATCGCCTCGGCCAGGGAAGGAGGGAGCAGCCCCAGCCCCGCGTTGACCTCCGCGGCCAATCCCTTGATCATCGCCGCCGCGTAAACGACCGGCAGCGGCATGAGCACGCCGCTC
>JBLNFH010000333.1:0-8122 GCA_050263475.1 Deltaproteobacteria bacterium | reverse complement strand
AAGGCGACGACGTAGAATCCGGGGAGCCTCGACCCGCGGTCGAGCAGGAGAAACGCGGGGACGATCACCAGCAGCGTGTAGAGAAACTCGTACCACCCCAGGTCGTGGAAGGCCAGCCGGGCCAGGACGTCGGGCCCCGGCAGGTCCGCCAGCCGGCCCGCCTCCCGGAACGCCGCGACGATATACTCCCGGGCTTCCGGCGTCTTCAGGCTGACGGCAAGAGGGAAGGTCGTGAGGGTGCCCGGGTGGTCGTGGGCCACCGTGCAGGCCAGCCGGCCGACGGCCCAGGCGAACGGAAACACGTACGCGATGACGTCCAGGTATTCCCACCGGCTGCGGGCATCGAGACCCGGCGCCCGGAACCGGAAGAACAGCCAGCCCCCCAGGACGCCCCCGGCGATTCCGCCGAACGAGCTGATACCCTCCCAGAATTTCAGCAGGAGGAGCGGATCCTTCCTCAACTGCCCGGGGAAATAGGCGATGACCGAGACCAGGTGCGCGGCCAGGAACCCGGAAGCCAACGTGTAAAAGATGAGCTCCGCGCACACGTCCGGGTCCAGCTTCTTCCGCTCGCAGCGGACAATAGCCATCTTCCATCCCGCGAGCACGGCCATCGCCACCAGGAACCCGAAGGCGTATACCGTCACCGGCCCGAACAGGTGGAGCGACGGCTGCCGGAAATAGGGGATCACGGATGCTTCCCTTCAGAAGGAGGTTTTCCCTGCATAGGAGAAATGCGCGGGGGGAGGCTACGATTCGGCTTCACAGTGGTACAATGGGGATCGAGTGGTGCGGTGGGGCGAAATGACCCACATTTCCATGCGGGACGGCGGAAGGCAGGTTGACGGCAAACCGCTTCCGTCCCATTGAAGGGATCGCCGCAGATCCCGACGAACCATGGGTAAGCAACGCATGGAAACCGCAAGCCGGGGCGGGACCGGCCACCACCCGCTTTTTTTATCCCCTCGCCATTCCCCCATATATTAAGGAACCCGCCCTGCCGGGCAAGGCCCTGCAAAGCGTGTCAGGAAGCGCGCAGCGCCTTCGCCGCCTTCGCGAGATCCCTGGGATCCACCCAGAGGATCGCGCCGTACCTGCCGCCGCCGGCCGCAAGGGCGTCGAGGGCGATGATGCCCACTCCCGACGTCGCCAGCCGTGCGGCCAGATCCGCCACCACGCCTGGCCGGTCGGCCCCCTGGATCAGGAAGCAGCTTTTCTTCCCGTCGATCCTGATCCCCGCGCGCTTCGCGGCCCTCCGGAACGCCGGCCCGTCTTCGGGCACGAAGTCCAGCTGCACGCGCCTGCCCCTGGGAAACCCGGTGAAGACGAGCAGGTTTACCCCCTCGGCACGCAGGGATTCCAGCACCGCCGCGCCCTCTCCCGTCCGGTTGGAGATGCTCACCTTATAATAATCGACCTTCCGGATCGAATCGGCCATTTCCTCCTCCTTCCCCGTTTCCGGGCCTCGGGATCCTCAGAACTTTTTGAACCGCTCCCTCGCGGCGCCGCACACCGGGCACTCGTCGGGAGCGCCCCCGATCACGGTGTGACCGCAAACGGAGCAGATGTGGATGTCCCCCGCCTCCAGGTCTTTTCCGGCCTTCACCTGGCCCTTGGCCCGGGCGTAGAGGACCGCGTGGATCTTTTCCGCTTCCAGGGCGAACCGGATGGACATCAGCGCCTGCTCTTCCTTTTCCTTCTCGGCGGCCGCCTGAAACGCAGGGTACATCTCGTTCACTTCGTAATTTTCCCCGCCGATCGCCGTTTCCAGGTTCTTGTCCGTCGGGGAGGGCCCGAACAGCGCCCGGTGGTGGTTGGTGGCGTGAACCCGTTCCGCGAAGGAAATCGCGGTGAACAGCCTCGACACGTTCGGGAACCCTTCCTTCTTCGCCAGATCGGCGAATTCCAGATACTTCATGTGCGCCTGGCTCTCCCCGGCAAACGCGGCCTTGAGATTCTCGGTCGTTTTCGGCCCCATAAGGACCTCCCTTCCTGGTGGATGTGATTCGAGGGGCGCTTTTCCTCCCCCCGACGTCAAATCGGCACGCGGTGCGGAACGGTTCAGGATTTATTGCGTTTCAGAACGGAAATCCACCTGGCGTCCCGCCAGATGAAGGCTTCTTCTTCGGTGATCTTCAGGGCCCTGGTGCCGTGGTGTCTTGCCAGATTCACAAGGATCTCTTTCGACACCCACAAGTCTTCGTAGGAAGGGAACTTCTTGGGCACCGGATCGAACTGCATGCTGAAAAGGACGATGAGCAACAGCGCCAGATAGGTTCGCACCGTCCCTCCCCAAGGCTACATCCGCGAATTTGCTCATCTTCGGTTCCATTAATTTGACGGTATGATTCATCGGGGGCCGCACCGGTTTCATTCTTCCCCCTCCTTTCTTTTCTCCCCCTCCTCCTCGCCCTTCATGGCTTCCCGCAAAGCGGTCAGCCGTTCCTCGACAAGCCGGTTCAGGGCGCCTGCGGGATACCTCCCGTCCGGCCCTTCCTTTCCGGCAGGCATCCCTGTCAAAATCTCGACGCCGTCCTCCACGTGCTCGATGGCATGAATCCGGAATTTCCCTTCCCGGACGGCTTCGATAACCTCCTTCTTCAACATCAGGTTGCGGGCGTTTCGCATCGGGAGGATCACCCCCTGCTCCCCGGTGAGCCCCCTCAGCCGGCAAAGGTCGAAGAATCCCTCGATTTTCTCGTTCGCCCCCCCGATCGGCTGGACGGTCCCGTTCTGATCCATGGAGCCGGTGACCGCGACGCTCTGCCGGATCGGGACCCCCGAGATGGCGCTCAGGAGCGCGTACAGCTCCGCGCACGTGGCGCTGTCCCCCTCGATCATTCCGTAGAGCTGCTCGAAGGTGATCGAGGCGGTGAGGCTGATCGGTTTCCGGGATGCATACTTCCGGCCCAGGTAGCTCGACAGGATGAGAACCGCTTTCTCGTGGATCTTCCCGGAGAGCTTGATCTCCCGTTCGATGTTGACCACCCCCCTCCTCCCCGCGTAGACCGTGGCGGTGATCCGGGAGGGTCTCCCGAAGCTGTAATCCCCCGTGTCCAGCACGGAAAGGCCGTTCACCTGGCCGATGGTCTCCCCCGACGTCTCGACGATGATCGTCCCCTCCGCGGTCACCTCCCGCATCCGGTCCTCGATCCGGCTGTGCCTCCGAAGCTTTTCCTCCAGCGCTTTTTCCACGTGCGCCCCGGACACGACGTCGGCGTCGGCCTTCCTCGCCCAGTAATGGGATTCCCGGATGAGGTTGGAGACGTCGCTGAACTTCGACGAGAGCTTCTCCTGGTGTTCCGCCAGCCGCGATCCGTACTCCACCACGCGGGCCACGCCGGTGGCATCGAAGGGAAGGAGGCGCTCCTCCCGGGTCTTCGTGGCGACGAACGCCGCGTATTCCCGGATGTTCGCCTCCGTGCGCTCCATCCGGTTGTCGAAGTCGGCCTTCACCTTGAAGAGCTCCCGGTACTCCTCGTCCAGGTTGAACAGCAGGTAATAGATTTCCGGCGTCCCGATCAGGATCACCTTGACGTCCAGGGGGATCGGCTCGGGCTTCATCGTCGCCGTCGTGATCAGCCGGTACTGTTCCCACACGTCCTCGATCTTCACCTCCGCGTTCCGGATCGCCCGCTTCAATGCGTCGTAGGAGAACAGGTTCCGGAGGAGATCCAGGGCGTTCACGACGAGATACCCGCCGTTGGCCTTGTGAAGGGCCCCCGCCTTGATCATCGTGAAATCGGTGGTCGCCGCGCCGAACTGCAGCTTGTGCTCGACGCGTCCGAAGAGATTGTAATAGGTGGGGTTGCTCTCGAAGACGCAGGGACTGCCCTTTCCGCCTCCGTTGTTCACCAGGACGTTCACCGAGTACCTGCTGAAATTCGGCTCCTGCTTCTGCATTTTCAGGAAGGGAAGCACCGGGGAAGGGGTCTCTTCCTGCGGGGCCTTGAAGTCCTCGATGCTTTTCAGGATGTCTTCGCGGGCCGCGTCCATGTAGGCCTGCAGTTTCCCGTTGTTTGGGTGCCTGGACTTGATATCCTCGACCAGGTGCCCCAGGACGGAGAGCGCCGCGACCCTCTCGAGCTCGTTCAATCTCTCGCCGGTCTCCTTCTCCTCCTTCTTGAGCAGCCGCATCACGTCGTCCAGCCTCTCCTGGATCGCCTTTCCGTTTTCCCGCAGCTCGTCCTTCCGTCTCTGGTCGAAGGTGTTGTACTCCTCCTCGGTCAGCGCCTCCCCCGAGGGCCCGATGGCCACGATGGAAAACCCTCCCATCGCGGTCTTTATCTTGAACCCTTTGGACTCGGCTTCCTGCTCGAGCGCCCCGAACAGTTCCTTCTGCTTTTTCTGGAACTCGTCCGTGAAGACGGCTCTCTGCTTTTTGTATTCCTTCGACTCGAAGACCTTCGGGATCTCGACCTTCAGGTGGTCGATGAGCGCCTCCATGTCCTTCTGGAACTCGACCCCGCGGCCCGGTTCCATCCAGACGGCGATGGGCTCCGCCGCCTCCGTGAAATTGAAGACGTAGCACCAGTCCGGGGGGACGATTTCCGTCTCGGCCTTCTTCGAGATGAACGTGCGGATGGCCGACGTTTTGCCGGTCCCGCTGTCGCCCAGGACATAGATGTTGAACCCGGCGCTCTGAAGATTCAGGCCGAAATCGATCGCGTCCAGCGCCCTCCGCTGGCCGATGATCCCCTCCAGGCCGGAAAGGTCCCCGGTCGTTCGGAAGGGGAAGAGCTTCGGATCGCAGCTTTTGTAGAGGTCCTCCGGTGTCAAGGTGATCGCCATCATCCCTCCCGAGCCGGCAAAACGAGGGGCCGGCGATCGGCCGCCGGCCCCCGCAAGCGGTTGTCTACTCGTAAATCCCCGCGCCGACGTAGGCGTTCTTCCCCGGCACCCGGTACACGTAGGTGACCTTTTTCCTGGGACTCGCGTCCCCGGGATTCATCCACATGTAGTCCACCCAGCCTTCCCCCTTGCCCTTGGCGACATCCGCAAATTCCTTGAACAGGAGCTTCCCCGGAGTTCCCTTGTCCTTCATGTCAAGGACGTTTTTCCCGATCAGGGCGGGGCTCATGGGATGCGCGAGCATCTTCCCGTCCAGGTCCACCATGAACACGTACGTGTCCTTCCACACGAATTTTCCCTGCTTATCGTTGATCGCCTTGATGGCCGCTTCCTCCCCCTTCTCCGTGAACAGCTTTGCCGCTTCCTTGGACTTGGCCACGCACTCGTCCTTCGTGGCTTTTTCCGCCGCTACGGCACTCGAGGCCAGAAAAAGGCCGAACAGCAACGCCAGCGTCATAACCGCAACTTTCTTCATGACTACCCCCTCTCTGGAAATCCATTGGTCACTGGTTGCCGGATCTCTTTCCTCCCCCTTGCAACAAGAAATCGCGCCACTCTCCCCCTTTCCTCCCATGCCCCGGCCTACCCGGAGTAGGGATAGAAAATGTAAAAGGAAACCGAGAGGCATGCAAGCACCCACATCCCGCCCGGAACTTCCCGGCGCCTCCCGCTCAGGGTTTTCAGGATGGGGTAGGCGATGATCCCCGCCGTCATCCCGATCCCGATATTGTAGGTGAAACTCATGAGAACGACGGTGAGAAAGGCCGGAACCAGCTCCGTGAAATCCTCGAAGTCGATCCGGGAGATGGGCCGGACCATGAACACCCCGATAACGATCAGCACCGGTCCGTAGGCGTGGGGCGGAACCGCGGTGAGCAGAGGCGCCAGAAATAACGTGAGCAGGAAAAGGAACGCCACTACGAGGGAGGTGAATCCGGTTCTTCCCCCCTCCTCGATCCCGGCCGCGGACTCGATGTAGGCCCCCGTGGTCGTCGTCCCCAGCAAGGGGGCCGCCATGGTGGACACCGCGTCGGCCAGCATCGGCTTTTCGATTTCCGGAAGATTCCCATTCTCGTCCAGCAATCCGGCCCGCGCCGAAAGGCCGATGAGGGTGCCGATGGTATCCACGAACGCCATGACGAATATCGTCAGGACGACCGGGAAACAACCGGCGCTCATTGCCGCGGGGATATCCAGCTTCATCAGGATGGGCCCCGGATCCGGCGGAAGGCTCATCCACCCTCCGGGAGCCGGTGTCACCCGGAGGAGAAAGGACAGGAACGTGGTCGCGAGCACCCCGATCAGGATCGCCCCGGGAACCTTCCGGATCATCAGCAGGACGATCGCGAAGAACGTGAAAAGCGCCAGCTGCGAGGTGGGCTCCGCGAGGTTCCCGAGGGCTACAGGCGCCCCCGGGACCCCCAGGCGCACCAGCCCGGCTTCATTGAGCCCGATGAAGGTCAGGAAAAACCCGATCCCCACGGCGAAGCTGTATTTCAGAGACTGCGGGATCGCCTCCGCCAGCCAGCCGCGGACCTTGAACACCGTCAGGAGCGTGAAAAGGACCCCCGCAACGAAGACCGCGCCCAACGCGACTTCCCAGGGATACCCGAGCACCTTGACGACGGTGAATGCGATGAAGGCATTCTCCCCCATGTAGGGGGCGATGGCGAACGGACGCTTGGCGTAGAGCCCCATCAGCACGGTGCCGAACGCGGCGGAGAGAATCGTCGCCACCATGGAAGGCCCCCTCGGGATTCCGGCAGCCGAAAGGATCGCCGGGTTCACGACGACGATGTAGGCCATCGTGAGAAAGGTCGTGATGCCGGCAAGGGTCTCCCGGCGGTACCCGGTGCCGTGTCCCGCGAAATCGAAGTAGGTCTTCAATCCCGCCCCCGTCGTGGAATGACATCATCATACCGGAATTACGATTCGGGGGGTTTCTCCCTTTCGCGCAGTTTCATCACGCGGAAGCTTTCCGCATAACCGGTCCTCCCGGACCGGCCGGGAGTGCCTCCTCCGGCAGGCGCCCCTCGTTCGCCGGCCTTCGCGGCTTCGCTGCTTCCCCATTCGCGGATCCTCTGCGAGGGGTCCCAGCCTTCGAGCTGGCTGGCGTGCGCCTTGAGCGCCTCGATCTTCGTGTCGATCGTCTCCGTGATGTCGATCCACGTGTTCGGGGAAACGGGCGAGCTGATGTAGACCGCCTGGACCTTGTGAGGGTCCCCCTCCTCCGGCCACAACAGTTCCATCTCGGCGGCCGGAAACACCGCCTCGAGCGCCGCCACGGCAGCCGCGCGATGGTCCGGGTGGTTGATGTAGTTGTCATTGTAGAACCACGCCTGGGGGTCGCCGCAGATCACCACTTCCGGCCGGTACCTCCGGACCTGGCGCACCAGCTCCCGGCGCACTTCCAGCGTGGGCATCAGGGCGCAATCGTCGTGCCGCAGGAACTCGATGTTCCTCACGCCCAGTATCCGCGCGGAAGCGCGCTCCTCCGTCTCCCGCGTCTGCGCCAGGGACTCGAGCGTGAAGCGCCGGTCGTGCGTCCCCGCGTTCCCGCTCGTGATCACGACGAGCGTCACCTCGCACCCGGCTTTCGCCCATGCGGCCATCGTTCCCGCAACGGTGAACTCCGCATCGTCCGGGTGGGCGAAAATCGCCATCGCGGACCGGGGGATATATCGCGAATCGTACCTGGCCATCCCGACCTCCTGGCCTTCAGATGCAGGAACCACCGGCCGGGATTTGGAAACCAGCCGCCGCGAATATCACTCCAAAGGAAATGCGTCTTCGAACGATAACCGTATTGGCGGTGGGAATCATGACGGTTGCGGCATTCTCGGAAGGCACCGGAAACGGCGAACCGGCCACGGAAGGGCACCGGCTCGAGAAGGCCACGTTCGCCGGAGGGTGCTTCTGGTGCATGGTCCATCCGTTCGACCAGCTGAAGGGCGTCGTTTCGGTCACTTCGGGATACACGGGCGGGACGAAGAAAAATCCGACGTACGAGGAGGTTTCCGCCGGCGGAACCGGGCACGCGGAATCCGTCCAGATCGTTTACGACGCCGCGACGATCGCCTACACGAAGCTGCTCGACGTCTTCTGGCACAACGTCGATCCCACGACGCCGGACCGGCAGTTCTGCGACGTGGGAAACCAGTACCGCACCGCGATCTTCTACCATAGCGAGGAGCAAAAGCGGCTCGCGGAGGAATCGAAGCGGGAACTGGAGAGGACCAAGCCGTTCCAGGCGCCGGTCGTCACGGAAATC
>JBLNFH010000332.1:0-2968 GCA_050263475.1 Deltaproteobacteria bacterium | reverse complement strand
GGGGTCCCCATCGGTTCCGCCTCGGCGACTCGCAGCGACAATACCCCCATGCTGCGCCGCCTCGGGACCTCCGTCCGTCGCTCCCCTTGCGGCTGTTGCGCCGCACCCCCCAACGGCTTGCGCCTTCCGCATGGGCGCAGGATCCAACGTGGTTCCGGCGTAGCCGCCGCAGGAGGGGGGCGCAGTGAGGTAAAGCGCAGCCGTGTGGGTTCACCGAACGGCGAGCCACGAACGGAGTCCCCCTCCGAGGCGGCGCAGCCGGAATCGAGCGCGCATGCGCCATACCCTGCACCGTAACGGGACGGAATGCGGAGCGCCTTCCGTATATGGCGAAACGAGCCCGTTGCTGTTGACTTATCCCCCTCCGGGGTAATAAAGTATTCACTTTATTACCTTTTTCCGATTTCGAGGAACGCGTGGACGTACGCAAGATAACGGAATCCCTTCTTCTTTCCGGAATAAAACGGAAATTGACGGAATGGGGGACGGACCAGGTAATCCCCGTTTCCGTGGAGATCCCCCGGCAGGAGGAGCACGGCGATTTCTCCACGAACGCGGCCATGCAGCTGGCCCGAAGCCTGGGGAAAAAGCCCCGGGAAGTCGCGGGGGAGCTGGTGGAGGCGATCCGGCAGGAGGACGTGGACGGCTGGATCGCGTCGCTCTCGGTCGCCGGTCCGGGGTTCATCAATATCGTGCTGTCCGACGACGCGTGGCGGGAAGTGGTCGCCACCGCCCTCCGAAAGGGAGAACGGTTCGGCGCCTCCGACCAGGGGAACGGGGAGAAGGTTCTCCTCGAGTTCGTGTCGGCCAACCCGACGGGCCCCCTTCACGTCGGGCACGGAAGGGGAGCGGCGGTCGGGGACGCGCTCGCGCGGATCCTTTCGTTCGAAGGGTACGAAGTCGCGACCGAGTATTACGTGAACGACGTCGGCAACCAGATGGACAACCTCGGAAGGTCGCTGTTCGCCAGGTACCTGCAGGAATGCGGCGTGGACGCGCAGCTCCCGGAGGACGGGTACCGCGGGGAGTACCTGGCCGCGCTGGCGCGGGAATTCCGCGCGGAAGCGGGCGACCGCTACAAGTCGGCCTCCGCGGAGGAGGCGCTCCCGGTGTTCCGGAAGGTTGCGTGCGACCGGATCCTGGAAGGGATACGGAAGGACCTCGAGGATTTTCGCGTCGTCTTCGGGGACTGGTTCCGCGAGGAGAATCTCCACCGGGACGGGGACGTGAAGGACAGCATCGAGGAGCTGCGCGGGCGGGAGATGCTCTACGAGTCCGGCGGCGCGGTCTTCTTCAGGAGCGAAGCCCACGGGGACGAGAAGGACCGGGTGCTCGTCCGGGCGGACGGGCGGACGACCTACTTCGCGGCGGACGTGGCCTACCACCGGCACAAGTTCCGCCGGGGATACACGCGCATGATCGACATCTGGGGGGCGGACCACCATGGGTACGCCCCGCGGCTGCTGGCGGCCCTTCGGGGGCTTGGCGAGGAGGAGTCGCGCCTGGAGGTGCTGCTGATCCAGTTCGTGACCCTGATCCGCGACGGCAAGGCGGTACAGATGTCCACCCGGTCGGGGGAATTCACGACGCTGCGCGAAGTGCTGGAGGAAGTGGGGACGGACGCGGCGAGATTTTTCTACCTCCTCAGGAGCTATCACGCGCACCTGGATTTCGACCTGACGCTGGCGAAGACCCAGTCCGCCGAGAACCCCGTCTACTACATCCAGTATCTCCACGCCAGGATCTGCAGCATCTTCCGCGAGGCTGCCGCACGGGGGACCCCGCTGTCCGATCGTCCTTCCTTGTCGTCGCTCTCTCTCCCCGACGAGCTCGCCCTGATGAAAAAAGTGGCGCGCTTCCCGGATGTCGTGTCGGAGGCGGCAAGGCTGCGGGAGCCCCACCGGATCCCCTTCTACCTGATCGAGCTTGCGCGGGAATTCCACGCGTTCTACCAGAACCACCGGTTCCTGGGGGAGACCCCGGAACGGACCCAGGGCCGGCTGGCCCTGGCAAAGGCGGTGATGACCGTGGTCCGCACGGGATTCTCCCTCATCGGTGTTTCCGCGCCGGAGCGGATGTGAAATCCCTGTACAATAAACAAGGGCGCAGGCGTGGGGAGGGGGAAGGGCACTCGTACGCCTTCTTCGCGGTCGGGGCCATCGTGGTCCTCGCGGCCGTGTTCGTCATCGGGCTCCAGGTGGGAAGGGTCATCGAAAAGGACGCGGCGGCCGTCCCCAACGCCCGCCCGGGGAAAGCCTCCCCGGCGCCGGCAAACCCGGAGACACCGCCGCGTGCGGGCGCCGCCGACATCCGGAAGGACCTCGGGGCATTTTCGGAGGAGGCGTCCAAGGTTCCCGTGATCCCGCCGCCGATCGCCGTGGACGAAGGCGAAAAGAAGTTCACCTTCCCGGAGACGCTCGAGAAGAAGGAGGCCACGGTGGTCCCCCTGGTCCGGGCGAAGAAGGACGTCGCCCCGGCACGGGAAGCGCAGCCCGCGAAATCCTCCGGCGGAAGGAAATACGTCGTGCAGGCGGGGGCGTTCCGGGACAAGGGGGCGGCGGAAGCGCAGCGGAAAAAACTGGGCAAGGCGGGATATTCCGTGCGCGTCGTCCAGGCCGCAAGGAAAAACCGGCAGCCGTATTTCCGCGTGCTCCTGGGGCCGTTTTCGGACGGCGAGGCGGCGAAAAAGGCGGTCCGGAGGCTCAAGAACGAGATGAAGATCGAAGCATTCCTGATCCAGGGGTGAACCGGGATGAAGATCCTTCCTACGAAAGAGGAATTCCGGGCGCACGCGAAGGCGTTCTCCGTCATCCCGGCCTGGCACGAGTTCCACGCCGATCTCGAGACGCCGGTGTCCGCCTACCTGAAGATCGCGTCGAAGTTTCCGGACGACCACTTCCTGCTCGAGAGCGTGGAGGGCGGGGAGAAGTGGGCGAGGTACTCCTTCATCGGCTTCGACCCGTACCTG
>JBLNFH010000331.1:0-10714 GCA_050263475.1 Deltaproteobacteria bacterium | reverse complement strand
GCACGGGTTCGCCGCGCGGCGAGCCACGACCGGAGTCCCCCCTCCGAGGCGGCGAAGCCGCGATCGGTTGTTCTTCCCCTAGAACCGGTACCCGATATCGAGCGCCACGAGGTGGGCGTCGCCCGACCACGTGCCGTTGAAGCCGCTCCCGACGGAGGGGGCCGCGGCGTTCTGCTGGTTGTTGACCGTCCGGTCCTTCTTGTCCACGTAGAAGTAGGAGCCGTCGAACGTCCAGTTCTTGTACTTGTACCCCAGCCCGGCCATGTAATTCAGCCGGTCGGCGTCGGGGAGCAGCGGGGACATCGTACTGGCCGGGACCGGCGTCGGGTCGTACGCGAAACCCGCCCGTACGGCGAATGGCTCGGTGACCCGGTATTCGGCGCCGACGCGCACAGCCACTACGTCCTTCCAGTTCTCCGGCCGCACGGCATCCGGGAGGAGCGGGGTGTTGTTATGGATATCAATGATGAGGGACTTGAAGCTGTGCCAAAACGTCGCGTCCAGGTCCGCCTCGAGGGTCAGGCGGTCCCGCACATAGGCGATTCCCAGCGCCGCGGTCGCCGGCATGTGGATGGACGTGGAAGCCGCGGTGTCGAAGGAGGTCCCGCCGAAGACCTGGGCGGCGGTGAACGGACCGCCGGTCCCCGGGACGAAGGGGACCGTACTGTTGATAGCCCGGATCTCCACGCCCCCGTCCTTGATGTCGAGCCGGAAAGGGCTCCGGTAAGAGGCGCCCACCTTCCAGTTCTTGGACGGTACGAGAAGGACGCCGAAGTTGTATCCCCACGCCGTTCCATCGCCGTCCAGGTCGAGCTGGAAGAGGTTCACCTGGTCCAAGGGCGCCGCGCCGAGCCTCACGACTCCCGTCTGCGCCAACTTCGCCTTCCCGTACATGAAGTCGATCCCGGCACCGAGCGAGAGGACGTCGTTCACCTTCCACGCCACGGTCGGGTTGACGACGAAGGTCTCGATTTCGACCTTGTTGACCTGGTTCCGGAAGATGCCCGTCTGCTTGTTCTGGTACTCCTGCGCCAGACCGAACGGAACGAAGAATCCGATGCCGTAGGCAAAGTTGGGGGAAGCCTTTCTCGTCCAGTAGGCATTCGGGACGACGAAGTCCAGGTCCTTCTGGGTTTCCGACCGGACGTCGAAGGTCCCGGTGGACGTATTGAGCGTCAGCGGCGTCGTCCCGGTGAACGTCGCGCCGTTTTCCTTGATGTACGTGGCCCCGACCATGACGTTCTGCCCCTCGAGCTGCGTGATCCCCGCCGGGTTGAAATAGATCGCGGAAGGATCGTCCGCCTGCGCGGTGAAGGCGAACCCCATCCCCATCGCCTTGGCCCCTGCCTCGGGCAGGCGGAACCCCGCCGCTGTCGCCGACGTGGACGTAAACACCAGGACCACCAGTACGATCAACCCCCTCGCGATTTGCATCGTCCCCCTCCTTGTAGGTGGCGGCAAAAATTGCTTTAACATACCGTTTTGCAATTCAGGGGGCAACAGAAAAGACGGACCAAAACAATGAACAATATTCAGAATCTCCGGGGGGAATGCGAAGGGGAAAGAGAAGGCGCAGGCAGATTCCCTGGTGGATCTTTTCGGCGCCCGCTTCGGAGAGCGAAACCGTCTCCACGGGATAGCGCAGTAGCGCGAACTCCCGGTCGGCGCCCGCGTTGACCGCCACGTTGCGCCACGCGTCCACGATCCGGAACTCGCGCAGCGCCTCCGTCACCCGGCGGGAGGAAAGCGCCGCATCCTCCCCCGCCCCTTCGAGCCTGCGATCCGGGCCGCTTCCCGAGAGGAAGTTCAGGTTCCATTCTGAAGCGAACAGCGCATGGACCGTCTCCTTCCCGGGGTTGAAGATCCGGTAGCGGATCCTGAATCCCTCGTCGCCTCCGCCCGCCTCCAGGATTTTTTCGAGCGCCAGCTCGATCCCCGGCGCCGACAGCGGAAGCTGCTGGGAGAGGACGATCCGCGAACCGCTGTGGGTGATCTCCGCCTTCGCTTCCTTCCCCGCAGTGGAGCACCACGGAGAAACGGAATCCTCCAGGATCCCCTGCAGGGGGTCCTCCCGCCGGTAGAGCGCCTCCCGGAACGAGGCCCGCTGCCAGGGGTCGACCGACAGTGCGAAGAGGACCGACGGGTCTTTCAGCACGATGACGTCGTGGATGCTGGTCGAGCCGTCGAACGACCCGCCTCCCCCTTTCAGGTTTGCGTGGTACCCTTCATCCCGGCGGGTCAGGACGTGGCCGAGCGTCACTCCCCGGGGCGGAAGCGAAATCTCCGTGACGGCGCCCCCGTCGTGGGCGTGGACCAGAAGCGTGAGGGCCGGGGTCTTCAGGAGGATTTCCATCCCGCCGTCCATGTCGAAGTCGCCTTTCGCGGCCTCCGTCCAGTCGGTCCTGCCGGCGTACAGCACCCGGTCCGCCGCCTCTTCGGCGCGGAGCAGATTCGCGTACGCGGCTTCCCGGAGATGGTTCAGGTACAGCCCGCCGAAGACCCCGTGCCAGTAGACGTCGTTGCACTGGGCCCGGTAGAGGAAATCCCTCCCCGAAGCGTCCCCGGCCTTGCGGGCCGCCTCCTCCACCCTCCCGCTCACCCACCACATCCGCTTGTGGAGCTGGTTGGATTCCTCGTATTTGCGCAGGAAGTTCCGGAAAAACCCCCCCTGCACGAACGGCTTCATCTCCGCCAGCCGGCCCGCGCGGAAGTCGTGGAGCAGCTCCCCGAACCGGGCGGCCCGTCCCGGAGGAAGCGCCCACTCGCCCATCTCGATATAGGAGCAGGTGGGAAGGTAGATCCTTCCCCGCAGCGGCGCGCGGGCGGCATACTCCTCGAAGGTCATGGTCGCGAGCCAGTCCCCCCTCGCCTGGATCCCCTCGAAAAAGCGGCGCAGCCACCCCTCCTCGTAGACGCTTTTCCGCGTCCCGGGCCAGACGCCGAACTTCTCCCCGTCGTCGGCGAAGATCGCCGCGGGAAAGGGGACATCCCTCGAGGTCATCCGGTCGATGGCCCGCAGCGTCTCCTCCACGTCCCCGAACGGGATCATGTAGCGGAGGAACTCGCTTCCCGGAAACACCCGCACCGACATCCCGTTCGTCTCGGTGAGATAGACGCCGTCCAGCTCCTCGGCGGGCAGGCCCGCGCGCAGGAAGTGGTAATCGTCCAGGGGGAGGTATTTCACCCCGGCAGCGGCCAGCGACGCCGGCAGGTCCGGCTCCCAGACCCGCTCGGCGAGCCAGGCGCCTTCCGGCTGCCTGCCGAAACCGGACCGGACGCTGTCCGCCATGGCCCGAATCTGCCCCTGCCGGTCCCGCTCGGGCAGAAGCGTGAGGATCGGCTCGTACATCCCGCCGCCGAGGATCTCCACCTGCCCGCGGGACACCATCTCCTTCAGCAGGCCGATGGTGTCCGGGCGGTTGTCGGCCAGCCACTGCAGGAGGTAGCCGGAGTAGTGCAGCGTCAGCTTGATCCCGGGAAACCGCTCGAGGGTCTCGAGAAAGGGCAGGTAGGAATTCCGGTTCGCCTCATCGAGGACGAACTCGAAATTCCCGACCGGCTGGTGGTTGTGGATGCACAGGAGCAGCGTCCGGGATCCGCTTGCGGGCGAGCCGGCGTTCACGACGTCTCGTCCCCCTCCTGGGCGAACTCGGTCAGGACGCCGAACGTCGATTTCGGGTGGAGGAAGCCGATCTTCATGCCGTGCACGCCGATCCGCGGGGTCTCGTCGATCAGGCGGGCCCCCTTCTCCCTGGCATGACGCAGCGCGGCGGCCGCGTCCTCCACCTGGAAGCAGAGGTGGTGGATCCCCTCCCCGTTCTTCTCGATGAATTTCCCGACCGGCCCGTCGGGCGATGTGGACTCGATCACCTCGATCGTGCTCTCCCCCGCACGGAACACGGCCGCGCGGATTTTCTGCTCGGCCACCTCCTCGATGCCGGCCAGCTCGAGCCCCAGGACATCCCGGTAAAAGGGAATGGCGTCGTCCAGTTTCCGGACCGCCACGCCGATATGCTGGATCTTTCGGATCATCCCGAGGCCCCCCCTTCCGTCCGTTTGCGCGCCCTACTTCATCAGTACGATGGGATGCAGAAAATCGTACGCAAGGTACCCGGCCGCCGCCGATGCGGGTATCGTCAGGACCCAGGCCCAGACGATCCGGATCCCCACCATCCAGTTTACCTTCCGGCGTCCCTGGGAAAGCCCTACCCCCAGGATCGCCGAGGTGATGACGTGGGTCGTGCTGATGGGGATGCCCATCGCGGAGGCGGTGAGGATGACCCCCGCCGAGGAGGTTTCAGCGCAGAACCCGTGCACCGGCAGCAGTTTCACGAAATCGGTCCCCACGGTCTTGATGATGCGCCACCCGCCCATCGCGGTTCCCAGGGCCATCGACGCCGCGCACGAGAGGATCACCCAGATCGGGATATGGAAGGCGTGGATGGCGCCGTAGGAGGTGAGCGCCAGCGTGATGACGCCCATCGACTTCTGAGCGTCGTTGGACCCGTGGGAGAAGGCCATGAAGGCCGCCGAGAAGATCTGGAGCTTGCGGAACCCGCGGTTCAGGGGGGACGGGTGATACCCCCGGAAGATCCAGAAGATCGCGACCATGAGGAGGAAGGCGACGATCGTCCCCGCTATCGGCGAGACGACGATGGCGGCCAGGATCTTGGTCACCCCGTCCCACTTGAGGACGCCGGCCCCCCGGTCCGCGATCACCGCCCCGATGAGACCGCCGATGATCGCGTGCGAGGAGGATGCCGGGATCCCGTAGCGCCAGGTGAGGAGGTCCCAGAATATGGCGCCGGCCAGGGCGGCCAGGACGACCACCTGCGTCACCTGGGAAGGGTCGACGATCCCCTTGCCGATGGTTGCCGCGACATGCGTGGAAACGAGCGCCCCGACGAAATTCAGGCCCGCGGCCATCAGGATGGCGCTCCGGATGGAGAGGGCGCGGGTCGAGATGCAGGTGGCGATGGCGTTGGCGGTGTCGTGAAAACCGTTGATGAAGTCGAACGCAAGGGCGGCGACGATCACCAGCGCCAGGAGGAGGAACGATCCCTCATGCATTCTTGAGCGCTACCCCTTCAAGGACGTTGGCGGCGTCCTCGCAGCGGTCGGTGGCCGTCTCCAGGGTCTCGTAGATCTCCTTCCACTTGAGGATCGTGATGGGGTCCTTCTCGTTCTCGAAGAGGTAGGCGATCGCGTCCCGGCAGACGCGGTCCGCCTCGTTCTCCAGCGAGTTCACCTCGACGCAATGCTCGTACACCCCGTCCATCTTTTTCCCCATGTGCGAGATCCCCCGGTTGAGCTCCCGGACGGACTTGAGGATCAGGAATCCCAGCTCCTTGGCCTGCGGGGTCGACGCGGTGATCTTGTAGAGATTGAGGCGGGTTGCGGCGGCGTGGATCAGGTCGATGATGTCGTCCAGCGACGAGGCAAGCGCCAGAATGTCCTCGCGCTCGATCGGGGTGATGAAGGTCGTGTTCAGCTTCTTGATGACGTCGTGGGTGATCGTGTCGCCCTTGTGCTCGATCTCCTCGATCTCGCGGGCCTTTTCCTTGACGTCGTCGAAATCGTCCAGGAGGGACTTCAAGAGCTCGGCGCCGTCCTGGATGTTCTGCGACGCCTTCTCGAACAGGAGGAAGAACTCCTGATCACTCGGGATGATGCGGAACATGGTGCGACTCCTTCTTCGGGGCGGAAAAGTGTGGGAAAAACGACCTTCGCGGTTACCGGTACAGCGAGCCTGCGGGAACGACCGGACCTCCCCCCGACAGCTCGGCCAGCTTGCGCTCCGCCGCGGTTAACAGGTCTTCGATGATCTCCCGCACGGGCTGGATCTTCCTGACGAAGGCGACGCTCTGGCCCGCCATCAGCGACCCGTGCTCGACGTCGCCGTCCACGACCGCGCGGCGAAGGGCGCCTACCCAGAACTCCTCGAGTTTCACCTGGGCCTCCTCGCGGGGAATCTCCCCGGACTTGACCTTGGACAGGAGGTCGAACTGGAGACGGTTGAAGTCCTTCGTCCCCTCGTTCACGATGGCGCGCACCGGGATCGTGGGGAGCGACGGGTCGAACTGCGAAGTGGGCATGGCGTCCCGGGCCTGGGCCTTGATGAACGCCTCCTTGAAGCGGGGGTGCGCCACGCATTCCTCCGCCACGACGAACCGGGTGCCCAGCTGGGCCCCCGCCGCGCCGAGCATCAGGTACTGTGCGATCATCTCCCCGGTGCCGATCCCCCCGGCCACGAAGATGGGAACCTCGGTGATGCTCAGGAGAAATTCCTGGGCGAGGACCGACGTGGCGACGGGGCCGATATGGCCGCCCGCCTCGTTCCCCTCGATCACCAGCGCGTCCACTCCCTGCTTGATCAGCCGCCGCGCCAGCGACAGCACCGGGGCGAAGCAGATGACCTTGCCGCCGCCGGTCTTTGCCTGTTCGATATCCCTGCCGGAAGGGATGCTTCCGGCGAAAAATACGAAGGGGGCCTTTTCCCGGACGACGACCTCGATCTGGTCCTTGAAGTTCGGCGCGACGGTGATGAGGTTGACGCCGAAGGGGAACTTCGTCTTCCGGCGGGTGGCCTCGATCTCCCGGGTCAGTAGATCGGGAGGCATGTTCCCCCCGGCGAGGACACCGAATCCGCCTCCGTTCGATATGGCGGCGACGAGGTTGGACTCGGACACCCAGGTCATGGCGCCGCAAAGGATCGCGTACCGGGTTCCGAGGAAATCCGTCCCCCGCTTCCAGGCCGCCGGCAGATGCTTCAATTCCATCGATGTCACTCCCGCAGGCAATTCGTAAAACTATACCACACGCGGCAGGGAAGGTCCGCCAAAAGGTACGACGGGCGTTTGTTGCAGCCCTTCTGCTATATTATGCACCATGGTGCTTCGAAGCGAGCTGTACGACATCACGGTCGTCGGCGCCGGGCCGGTCGGGCTGTACGCCGCCTACTACGCCGGCCTTCGCGACTGCAAGACCAAGCTCATCGAGATGTACCCCCAGGTGGGGGGGCGGCTCATCTCCATGTACCCGGAAAAGGAGGTCTTCGACGTGGCCGGCCATCCGAAGATCGTGGCGGCCGACCTGGTCCGGCTGCTCACCGAGCAGACGCAGCAATACCGGCCCACGATCGTCCTTTCGGAGCGGGTCGAGGGCCTGCGCGTCCTGGGGGAGCGCGTCATCGAGCTGACGACGACCCACGGGATCCATTACACTCAGACGGCCATCATCGCGGTGGGGTGCGGCGCCTTCGTGCCCCGAAAGCTCGACATCCCCCACCTGATCGACCTCGAGGGGCACGGGATCTATTACTACCTGAAATCCTTCGAGGCGCTCCGCGGGAAAAAGGTCCTGATCGTCGGCGGGGGGAACAGCGCCATCGACTGGGCATTGTCCCTCGAAGGGATCGCCTCCGAGATCACCCTGGCCCACCGGATGTACAAGTTCCAGGCGCACGAGGCGATGGTGGACCGCCTCATGGCCTCCAGCGTCATCGTCAAGTTCCCCTATTTCACCCTGAAAGCCGTGCTCGGGGAGGACCACGTGACCGGCGCGGTGATCTGGAACGAGCGCAGCGGCAAGGAGGAGGAGATCGCCGTCGACGCGATCGTCCTCTCGATCGGCATGCTCACCAACCTGGAGCCGTTCCGCCGGTGGGGGCTGGACATCGTCGGCAGCGGGATCGCCGTCGCCCCCGACATGTCCACCAACCTGCCGGGGGTGTACGCCGCGGGGGACATCGTCACCTACCCCGGGAAAGTCCTGCTGATCACCGCCGGGTCGGGCGAGGCCGCCACCGCGGTCAACTCCGCCAAGGAATACATCCTCGCCGGCGATCTCGGCCGCTAGCGGATACGTGGAGCCCGCTCAGGGCGAACGCTCCCGCCAAGCGGTCCGCAGGGCCTCCGCCCGGTTCGAGAAGACGCCGTCGGCGCCGAGGTCGGCCAGCCGGAAGAACGTTTCCGGATCGTCCACCGTGTAGGGGAGGAGCAGCAGCCCGGCGCTTTTCACCTTCCGGATGCGCAGGAGGGAAAGCCTCCGGTGGTCGGGGTGGATCGAGGGGAGGTTGTAGCGCAGGCAGAAGGCGATGTCGGAGGCGGAGGGGCGCCCCGTCACCAGCCCGCAGGGAAGATCGGGGCGAAGGGACCTTGCGTCCAGGCATTCCTCCCGCACCCCGGAGGAGAGCACGACCTCTCCCCGGTAATCCGTGCCGGACAGGACCCGGCACACGGCGTCCACCCCGCCTCGGGTCTTGATATGGAGGTTCACGGGGATTTGTCCCCGGACGACCTCCAGGACGTCCGCCAGGAACGGCAGCGTCTCCCCGTTTTTCAGCAGGACCCGGCGCAGGCGCATCGAGGGGGTCGATGCGACCGGCAGGTTCTCGCGGGCCGTGCGCCCCGTGCGGGCGTCATGCAGGACGACCGGGTCCCCGTCCAGGGACAGCCGCACGTCGAACTCGATCATGTCGGCGCCGTCCGCAACCGCCAGGGAGATCGCCGCAAGGGAGTTCTCCAGCGCGCGGTCCGGCGCCCCGCGGTGCGCGACTACGAGCGGAGACACGCCCCGCCGGGTATGGAAGATCGGCCCCACAGGAAAAAGATACCCCAGGCAGGGATCCCCTGCATCCTTCCAGGGTCCCGGTGATCCGAACCCTTATTCCGTGAAGACGATTTTGGATTTGCTTTTCATCTGGCCGATCATCGACTCGTAGAGTTCATCGGCCTTCTGCTTCTGCAGGACCTCGACGATTTTTTCCTTCTCCGTGGCGAAGGAGATTTTCGGATCCACGGTTTTCCCGGCCAGCTTGATCACCCAGGACCGCTCGCCGGCCCCCTTGATGATATCGCTTACCTGGCCCGGTTCCAAACGTTCCAGGGATCCCTGCCATTCCGGCGGTATCTGGTTCCAGTACAGGTATCCGAGATCCCAGGGGGCGGGCATGCTTTTCGGCAGATCCGGGAACCGGCTTGCGGCCACCTTTTCGAACGACTTTCCGCTTTTCAGGTCCTTGTTGTCCTGGGCGATCCGGGGGTCATTGCCTTTGTACACCAATTGATACAGGTGATATTTCGTCTGGATCTTTTTCGAATTCTTGACGAAATACGCCTGTGCCTCCTGATCGGTCACTTTCGCCTGGTTCTTTACATGCTCCCGATAGAGAACGGCCATCTCGTGCCGTTGAATGGCCCGCAATTGCGCCTCGGCATCCTGGAGCTTCCTGCGGTATCCCGGGTTTTTATCGAGTCCGAGCTCGAGGCCCTGCTGGTAGACCAGCTCGTTATTGACGAGGGACTGCAGCACATTTTGAACGGCGTCTGGAGTTACCTGCTCGTTATGGACGGCCCGTCTGAAACTCTGCCTCACATCGTACTCGGTGATCGGCACGCCGTTCACCGTCGCCAGTACCTTGGCCTGGCCTTCGAGCTCCTTTTTCGAGCTCGCTTCCCTCTTTTCCGCGCAGGCGAACAGAGAAAGCATCAGGAAGCCGGAGAGCAACAGAACCATGGTTTTTTTCAAAGTCGTTATCTCCCGTAATTAGAATAAGACGGCTTCGGCAACCATCCCCCACACCGTCCAACCCGCTATCGCCAGCGCCCCGGGCAGCTTGAAATTACCGGATTCCCGCGTGCGCTGCAATGCTCCTTTGGTCCGGATACAAGGAAGGGCGGCATTTGCATGCCGCCCTTCCTTAGGTTGAACTTGACGTTCCGCGGTATTTCTACCGCTGAATCGGAATCCGCAATCAGTGGCAGGTCTTGCAGGATTCCTGCTCGTCGCCGCTCCAGGGAGCCAACGGCGTCGGGTCGTACGTGTTGATTTTCATATGATTGGTAGCCGCATCGGAGTCGTGGCACCCCATGCAGGCCAAGCGGTTGGGATTACTCTTCCAGGTGCCGCTGGTCGCGGAGGAGTGGCAGGACTCGCAGTTGCGGACGTCCATCGGGTAGGTGATCCGCCAGTTGCGGCCGAAGGCGGAGGTCTCCTCGTGGCCCACCGTGAGGGTCGGATAGTTCAGGGCCGACCCGTTGTGAACCGCATGCACCCGCTTCGAGAGGGAGCCTTCATACTTCAGCTGAGTTGTCGTATCCGATTTCTGGCCGGACAAGTAGTCGTGGCAGCCGCCGCACCGATCCGTGGCCTTATCGTCGAAGATCTTGTTGTGGCGCGGATTGTCGAGCACGAAGCCGGTTCCCGCGCTGCTCCAGTGACAGGCGGTGCAGTTGCCGGCGACCGGTTTCTCCGTCCCGTCCGCTCCCTTTTGGGAGGAGGTTAGCTTGTCCGTCTTGACATTGAAGGTGGTTATCGCAACGGAAGGCGTCCTGTAGTCGACCATCGGCGGTTCGGGGGGATTCCCCGGCCCGCGGCCGGCATCGCCGTACTCGACATGGATAATATAGGTTCCGGGAACCAGGTCGTCGACCGGGTCCAGGGTGTACTTGATGTTTTCGGTCGAGAAAACCGCCTTCGGATTGGTGGCGTTAGCCTTATTCATAATGCGAACCGAATCGGCGCCGCCGGCAGTCTTGATTGCGTTGTCGGTGAACATGCCGGCCGGGCTGCTGATATGCTGGATGTTCCGCTGAGCGAACATCCCGATGACCTCGCCGCGCTCGTTCTTCTTGGAAATCCCGCGGCTGCGGATCGCCAGTAATCCGGCGTTGGCGTTGCCGGCGAGGGCTTCGTCCACGTACGCGAAGGCGCG
>JBLNFH010000330.1:0-4820 GCA_050263475.1 Deltaproteobacteria bacterium | reverse complement strand
GGTTTCTCATCTTCACCGGCGTGAAGATCCTCCTCAACCGCGGGACCGAGGTGCACCCCGAGAAAAACCCGGTCCTCCGGTGGTTCGGAAAGATCGTTCCCACCCTTCCGGACACCTACGGAGGGCGGTTCACGATCCGGCTCGACGGGAGGCGGTACGCCACGGCGCTTCTGCCGGTGCTCGTCGTCATCGAGGTGACCGACCTCATGTTCGCCGTGGATTCGATCCCGGCGATCTTCGCGGTGACGAAGGACCCCTTCATCGTCTACACGTCGAACATCTTCGCCATCCTGGGGCTGCGTTCGCTCTATTTCCTCCTGGCCTCCGCGATGGGCAAGTTCCACCACCTCAAGTTCGGGTTGGGGCTCGTCCTGTCGTTCGTCGGCGTGAAAATGGTCCTTGCCGAGTGGGTCGCGATCCCGATAGAAATATCCCTGGCGGTGGTGGTGGCCCTGCTCGGCGGGTCGGTCGTGGCCTCGTTGCTATTCCCCCCCCGCCCGGAAAATTCCTGAAGGAGGAAACCTGTGGAGAACGAACCGCTTGCCCTGCGGTCCATCAACGCGATCCGGTTCCTTTCGGTCGACGCCGTGCAGAAGGCGAAATCGGGCCACCCCGGCACCCCGATGGGGCTGGCCCCGCTGGCGTACCTGCTGTGGACCCGCTACCTCCGGTACAACCCCAGGAACCCGGACTGGCCGGGGCGCGACCGGTTCATCCTCTCGTGCGGGCATGCGTCGATGCTGCTGTATTCCCTGCTCCATCTCACCGGCTTCGACCTGTCGATGGAGGACTTGAAGCAATTCCGCCAGTGGGGGAGCAGGACCCCCGGGCATCCCGAGTACGGGCACACCCCCGGCGTCGAGGTGACGACCGGCCCCCTGGGGCAGGGGATCTCGAACGCGGTGGGGATGGCGATGGCCTCCCGCCTGCTGGCCCACCGGTTCAACCGGCCGGAGTGCGAGATCGTCTCGCACCGGGTCGTGACGCTGTGCTCCGACGGGGACCTCATGGAGGGGGTGGCTTCCGAGGCCGCCTCGCTGGCCGGCTTCCAACGCCTGGGGAACCTCGTCGCCTTCTTCGACGACAACCGGATCACGATCGAGGGGTCGACCGACCTGGCGTTCCGCGAGGACGTGGCGGGCCGGTTCCGCGCGTACGGCTGGAACGTCCTCTCGGTGGCCGACGGGAACACGGACCTGGAAGGTCTCTGCGCGGCGATCGAGGCGGCGTTTGCCGAGCGGGAACGCCCCACGCTGGTGATCGTGCGGACCCACATCGGGTTCGGCGCCCCCAACAGGCAGGATACGGCGGAAGCCCACGGCTCCCCGCTGGGGGATACGGAGGTCGCGCTGGCGAAGGAAGCGCTGGGATGGCCGAAGGAGCCGCCTTTTCTCGTGCCGGATGACGTCCTGGCCCACTTCCGGGAAGCGGTCCCCCGCGGGGAAGGGTTCGAGCGCGAGTGGCGGTTACGGATGGCCGAATATACCCGCGCCTTCCCCGACCTTGCGGTGGAATGGGAGCGGGTGGTATGGGGAGACCTTCCCGAGAATTGGGCGGACAGCCTTCCCTCCTTCCCGCCCGAGGCAGGGGCGGTCGCCACGCGGAGCGCTTCGGGAAAGGTGATCAATGCGATTGCGGCGAAGCTGCCCGAGCTTTCCGGCGGGTCGGCGGACCTGGCGCCGTCCACGGAAACGCTCATCAAGGGCGGGGGAGAGTTCCTTCCGGGGGCGCCGCCGGGAGGGCGCAATTTCCACTTCGGCGTCCGCGAGCACGGAATGGGGGCGATCCTGAACGGGATGGCGCGTCATGGAGGGGTCATCCCCTACGGCGCGACCTTCCTCATCTTCTCCGATTACATGCGGGCCTCCATCCGCCTGGCCGCGCTCATGGGGATCCGGGTGATCTACGTCTTCACGCACGATTCCGTCGGCCTGGGCGAGGACGGCCCCACCCACCAGCCCATCGAGCACCTGGCAGCGCTCCGGGCGATGCCGAACCTCCACGTGCTGCGGCCCGCCGACGCGAACGAAACCGCCGCGGCATGGAAAATGGCGCTGGAGCGGACCGAAGGCCCCAGCGCGCTGGCCCTGACCCGGCAGAAGCTGCCGGTCCTGTCTCCCGCCGCCGTGCACCGGGACGGGAACGTCTACCGGGGTGCGTACATCTATGAAGAAGGCGCTGGAGGGACCCCGAAGGTGATCCTCCTGGCCTCCGGTTCCGAGGTGCACGTTGCCCTCGCGGCGAAGAAGCTCCTCGAGGCCGACGGCATCCCCGCCCGCGTGGTCAGCTTCCTTTGCCGGGAGCGGTTCGAGGAGCAGCCGGTCGAATATCGCGAGGCCGTTCTTCCCCCTTCCGTCCGCGCGCGCGTTTCGGTGGAGGCGGGAAGCGTCTTCGGGTGGGAGCGATACGTAGGGGATAAAGGGGTTTCCGTGGGAATCGACCGGTTCGGCGCCTCCGCGCCGGGGGACCGGGTGTTCCGGGAATTCGGGTTTACGCCCGAGAACGTGGCGGCGAAGGGCAAATCGCTGCTGTAGGAAGTCCTTGCCGTGGGAGGGGAGGTCGTATGAAAGGGAAAGACAATCCGCTGGTACGGCTGGGGGAGATGGGCCAGAGCCCCTGGCTCGATTACATTCATCGGGGGATCCTCTCGTCGGGAGAGCTTGCCCGGCTGGTTGAGGAGGATGGCATCCGGGGGGTGACCTCCAACCCGACGATCTTCGAGAAGGCGATCTCCGGGGGACATGAATACGACGGGCAGATCGAGGCGCTGTCGGCGGCGCACGCAAGCGTCCTGGAGGCGTATACCGAGATCGTGACGGAGGACATCCGCCGGGCGGCGGACGTCCTGCGGCCGGTCCATGACGCGTCGTCGGGGGCGGACGGCTATATCTCGCTGGAAGTCGAGCCGGACCTTGCGGAAGATACCCGGAAGACGATCTCCCGGGCGGAAGAGCTCTGCCGGAAGGCGTCGCGCCCCAACGTGTTCATCAAGATTCCCGCCACCCCCGAAGGGCTGCCGGCGATCGAGGAAGGGATTTCGCGGGGGATCCCCGTGAACGTGACGCTCATCTTCTCGGTGAAGCGGTACGAGCAGGTGGCCGAGGCGTATATCCGGGGCGTGGAGAGGCTGATCGCCTCGGGGGGCGATCCGAGGCGCGTGGCCTCGGTGGCCTCCCTCTTCGTGTCGCGGGTGGATACCGCGGTCGACAAGCTCCTCGAGGAGATCATCCCCCGCTGGCCCGGGTCTCCCAAGGCGGAGACCGCGATCTCGCTTTTGGGAAAGGTGGCGGTCGCCAACGCCCGGTTGGCGTACGCCCGGTTCGGGGAGATCTTCTCCACGCCGCGATGGCGTGCGCTTGCGGCTGCCGGCGCCAGGGTCCAGCGCCCGCTGTGGGCAAGCACGGGCACGAAAAATCCGAAATATTCGGACGTGAAATATGTCGAGGAACTGATCGGCCCCGACACCATCAACACGATGCCCCCCCAGACGATGGACGCCTTCCGGGACCACGGGATCGTGAGCGACACGCTGACCGGAAAGGAAGAGGAGGCACGGGCGATCCTGTCGGAGCTCGGCCTGCTGGAGATCGGGCTCGAGGAGGTCTGCGAGAAGCTGACGCGTGACGGCGTCAAGAGCTTCGCCGACTCCTTCCACAAGCTGCTCGCGGCCATCGGGCGGAGGCTGTCTTCGGCCAGCCCCGCCTGAGAACGCCTTCAACCGCCGTACGGGGGAAGCGCCATGCGGATCGCGATGGTGGGACTTGGGAAGATGGGGTTGAACATGACCCGGCGGCTCCTGCGCGGCGGTCACGAGGTGGTCGCGGTCGACCGGTCCCCGGCGGCGGTCGAGGAAGCGTCGCGGGACGGGGCGCTTCCCGCCGCCTCGCTCCCCGAGGCCGTGGGCCAGCTTTCCCCCGAGAGGGTCGTGTGGCTCATGGTGCCCGCCGGGAATCCCGTGGACGAGAACATCGATGCCCTGCGCGGGATGTTGTCCCCCGGCGACGTCGTGATCGACGGCGGCAACTCGAAGTACACGGACGCCCCGCGCCGCGCGACGCGGCTTGGAGAGAGGGGGATCCGGTTCCTGGACGTGGGAACCAGCGGGGGGATCTGGGGGCTCGAGGAAGGGTACTGCCTGATGGCCGGCGGCGACCCGGTTGCCTATCAACGGGTAACGCCGGTGCTCTCCACCCTGGCCCCTCCCGGGGGGTTCGCCTACATGGGGCCTCACGGCGCCGGCCACTTCGTGAAGATGGTCCACAACGGGGTCGAGTACGGGATGATGCAGGCCTACGCCGAGGGCTTCGAGCTTCTCCGGACGGCCCCCTTTCCCCTCGACCTGCCCGTGATCGCCGATCTTTGGAACCGGGGGAGCGTGGTGCGTTCCTGGCTGCTCGAGCTGGCCGGGCGCGCCCTGTCGCAGGACCCGGAGCTTTCCGGCATTTCCCCGTACGTGGAAGACTCGGGGGAAGGGCGATGGACGGTGGAACGATCGATCGAGGCCGGCGTTCCGCTGCCCGCGATCGGCCTCTCCCTGTACATGCGCTTCCTCTCCCGCCAGGAAAATTCCTTTGCGCTGCGGATGCTCGCGGCGCTGCGCAACGAATTCGGGGGACACGCGATCCATCCGGCGGTCCCGAAGAAAGAGAAGGGGTAGCCCGTGGCGGCGCGGACAGAGCTGCCCCCTCCGTGCCTGCTCGTCATCTTCGGCGCCTCCGGCGATCTCACGCGGCGCCTGCTCATTCCGGATCTCTACGGCCTGTTCCAGGAAAAGCTCCTTCCCGACGGCTTCACGGTGCTGGGCGTTTCGCGGTCCTCCT
>JBLNFH010000329.1:0-2765 GCA_050263475.1 Deltaproteobacteria bacterium | reverse complement strand
AGCTGCTCGTTTAGGAAAGGATACGGCATGCGAAGGAAGGTAACCTTCATAACGGCGATACTATTCGCCGCATCGCTATGGATGGCGTTCGAAGGCCGGTCGCAAGGCGGCGGGGACGCCGGTTTCACGCTGGAGTCTCCCGCGGGCAAGAGCGTGTCGCTCGGAGAGTTTGCCGGCCGGAAACCCGTGCTTCTCGTTTTCTGGGCGACCTGGTGCCCGCACTGCAACGAAGCCGTTCCCGCGATCAACGAGATCCAGACGCGGCTGTCGGGCCGGCTGCAGATACTGGCCATCGATTTCATGGAGAGCAAGGAACGGGTAACGGCGTTCGTGAAGGCGAAAAACGTGTCTTATCCCGTGCTGCTCGACCGGAACGGGAAGGTGGCGCGCCAATACCGTGTCCTGGGAATACCGACCTACGTGGTACTCGACAAGAAGGGCGAAATCGTTTATTCCGGCAACGACCTTCCCCCCTCGCTGGAACCGTACCTCTAACCCGCGGTTCCCGCCGGGCTTTCGCCGCGGCGGCGGATGCGGGCGGGATCCGTTTCCCCCGCGACTACTTCGTCCTTCCGGCGGGAATCGGGGCGCCGCCCTCGACGACCTGTATCGTGAAGGGGGGAAGCTGGTCCGGCCGCACATGAAGGGAGGCGCATTCCACCGTGACGACGTAGACCCCCGGAGGCGGAGGGGGGAACGTCACCTCGTAGACCCCGTCTCCCCGGTGCTCGGCACGCGCCGTGCCCTGCCAGCGCCCGGTGGCCTGGGTGATCCGGACGAGGACATCGCTTAAGTCCGTCCGCGGGGCGTTGGATGCAGGGCCGGAGAGACGGAACCGCACATGGCCCGCCTCCCCCTTCCGGATCGAGGCGGACTCCATGAGGTATTCCACCCGGACCGGGCCCGGTCCCTTCTTCCCCGATGCGCTTTCGCCGGCCTCCATGCGGAAACAGTGGATGACGGTGGGGGCGTCCAGGAAAAACGCGACGTCGTACGTCCCGCCGATCGGGATCTTCACCGTGGTCGAGTAGACCCCGGGGGCGCGCTCCTTCAGGCTCCGGTCCACCACCTCGACCGCCTTGAGCTCGTGGCCGTAATTCCGGAAGCTGCCCATGGGGGCGGTCATCCCCTCCATGTAATAATAGAGCGAGTTCTCCGCCGCATTCGCCACCACCACGGCCGCCTCCCCGACGGCGCGGGTGACCGTACCCGCCACGCCCACGGGGACGTCTCTCCCCGGGGCGCGGGTCCCGGCGGCAAATTTCTTGACGTCCGGATTTCCCTCCATCCCGAGCGCCTGCAGGGAGACCATGGTGACCTGTTCGGAGTCCCGGCACCGAAGGTAGGCGAAGGCGTCGGTGAACTGCACCTGGTAGGGGTGCGCCTCCAGGTCGAACACGTGGACGACCCGGTTGGTGGACGCATCCGCGACGAAGGCCTTGTTCCCCGTCCCGCTGAGGGCGAACGCGTAACGGCCTCCCGGGGCGAACCCGATGGCGTTGAGCCCCGGCGCGGCGGCGATGCGGGCCACCTGCCGGTGACTGCTCCCGTCCAGGACGGTGATCGTGCCCTCCCTGCCGTCGGCGATGTACAGGGCTTTCGCGAGCGGCGACCAGGCCAGCGCCGCCGGCGCGGGGCCCGTCGCCACGTCCCGCACCTTCGCAAGCGTCCGCGCGTCGATCACCGACACCGTCCCGGCAGCGAGGTTGGTCGCGAAGACGAAGCGCCCGTCGTCGGAGAAGGCGATCTCGTGGTGCCCGGCCCCCGTCGGTATCCGTGCCGCCACCTTCCGGTCCCCCGTGTCGATCACGGTCAGGCCGCTCTCGCCTGCCGTCCCCGCGTCGTTGCCCACCCAAAGGTATTTCCCGTCCGGCTGCAGCGCCGTGCGGACCGGGCGGCTTCCCGCCTCGATATCCTTCGCAACGCGGAACGAATCGGTGTCTACCGCCGCGACCTTGCCGACCCTGGGCATGGAGACGAACAGCGTCCGTCCGTCCCGGCTCTTGATCCAGTCCTCGCCGGGGGACTGCAGCAGGACCATGGTGTAGAGGTGGGTGATCCCCCGCAGGCCCAGGACGGGGTCGATCACCGAGATCGAGGCGTCGTTGTTCATCACCAGCAGGTAGTAGGCGGTCAGATCGAGCAGGGGGCGGTAGTTCAGCCCCCCCCGGAGATACTGCTCCACCTTCTCCCTGCACGTAAGGGGGTCGCCCCCTCCGACACTCCCGTGCGCCATGTCCATCCAGGCGCCCGGGTACAGGGAGGGGACGGGGCTGCCCGTGGCGACGTCCCTGATGGAAAACGACACTTCCGCATACTCCCCTTCCCTGGGTTCCGGGGAAGAGGGATCCAGGGGATTCGCGCTGAAGGTGATCTCCACTCCCTTGGCGACCACCGTATCCCGGTTCCGGACCGTCTTCGCGGGGGAGGCCTCGGGGGACGGCCCCGGTGTCGAGGCCCGAACGGAGGTACACGCCAGCGCCAGGCAGACCGCCACGACGGGCGCTGCGGTGCGAAACGGCGAACGGGACCGGGACGGGTTCCTCACCTCGGTGTCTCCGCCGGTCATTGTATCGCATACGGGATCGCCTGCGTCGCCTCCGCGGCCGAAGCGGAGCCGGCGCTGCGGGCGTTCACCTGGACCTCCCAGGAGCCCGCGACGCCGCTCCACGTCCACGAGGAGCTCGGGCCGTACGCCTGCGCGACCGACCAGGTCGAACTTCCCGCGGCCCTGCCCCGGAACTCGTACTCGTAGCTGCCGCTGC
>JBLNFH010000328.1:0-4504 GCA_050263475.1 Deltaproteobacteria bacterium | reverse complement strand
GCACACATTTGATCCTTGAGTTGCGCGTCTTGCAACGAAAAATGGGCCGAACCCCATTAAAAAGTTTAAGAACGTCCCTAAGTTATTTGCCGCGGAGAATGGCGATGGTGTATCGCTCGGTGCTTAACACCTTCGCCGCCACCCGGTTCACCTCCTCGAGCGTCACGGCCTGGATGCGTTCCGCGGCCTTGAACGTCTCCTCGTAGCCGATGTCGTAGATCTCGTTGTACATCATCTTCTCGGCATAGGAGGAATTGCTCTGCAGCCCGATCTCGTAGGTGCCGATCATCCACTTCTTGGCCCGCTCGAACTCCTCCCGCGTCACGCCGTCCTTGCGGACCTCCTCGATCTCCTTCAGGGTGTCGGCGATCGCATCCTTCAGCTTGTCCGCGCTGGTCCCCATGTAGAACGCGAAGAACCCGGGATCGACCTGCTCGGAGGAAAAGGAGGTCACGGAATACGCCAGCGACTTCTTGTCCCGCAGGTTGGTGAACAGCCGCCCGCCCATGCCGGCGAGCGCCGCCCCCAGCAGGTTCATGGAATACCGGTCGGGATCGGTGAACCTCGCGCCGGGGTAGCCGATCACGAAGTGAGCCTGCTGCTTTTCCCGCTGCTCCTCGCCCTGCCGGATCTCCTCCTGCGCGGGAACCGGCATCGGCTTCAGCGGGACGAAATCCTTCCGTCGGGGAAGATCGCCGAACGATTTGCGGACGGCGGACAGCGCCTCCTCGACCCCGATGTCGCCCGAGATCGCGATCACCAGGTTCCGCGGATCGTTCCAGCGCGCGTAGTAGGCCTCGACGTCCTCCCGCGTGATCCCCCGGACCGTCTCGTCCTTCCCGAGCGTGTTCCATGCATACGGATGGCTCCCGTAATGGGTCGCAAGGAACAGGAGGAAAACGGACTGCGTCAGGTTGTCTTTCTGCAGTTTGAGCTTCCCCAGGATCTCCTGGCGCTTTTTCTCCAGTTCCTCGGCCGGGAACGTCGGCTCGCGGAGCGACTCGGTGAACAGGCGGAACCCCTGCTCGAAATCCTTCCGCATGAACTTGGCCGCCAGGCCGAAGGAATTTCTCCCCGAGAAGCCCGACAGCTCCATGGCCATGTCCTCCACGGCCACCGAGATTTCCTGCGCGGTGCGCTCCCGGGTCCCCTTCGTCAGCAGCTCGGCGGTCATCATGGAGATCCCGTTTTTCGCGGCGGTCTCGGCCCGGAGCCCCCCCAGGAAGCCGGCCTCGACGGCCACCACCGGCACCGCGTGGTTCTCCCGGACGATCACCCGGATGCCGTTTTCGAGCACTTCCTTTTTCACGACGACGCCCTTGCTCACGGTTTTGGCCGCCTCGTCGGCCGCCTCCTTCCAGGCCTCCGCGGCGATCCTTCCGACCTCCGCCTCGGTCAGGATGCCGCCGTCCCCCGGTGGCATCACGGCGGAAACGTCGAGCTTCTCCGGCTTCAGGTACTTTTTCGCCACCCGCTGGATATCCGCGGCGGTCACCTCCCGGATCTTCCGGAGGTACACCCGCTCGAACGCGGCGTCGCCCAGCGTCACCTCGAAGGAGCCGACGTGGCCCGCAAGCGACCCCTGCGATTCCAGCGAGTACACGAAGCCGCCCTCCGTCTGCGCCTTGGCGCGGGCCAGCTCGTCCCCTTCCGGCGGCAGGACGGCCATCCGGAAGATCTGGACGAGAATCGCCCGCAGCGCCTCCGGGGTCTTGTTCGCGGCGCCGGTGGCGCCCACCATCAGCATGCCCGGGTCTTTCGGCGTGTAGGAACTCGCGCTCACGGAGTCGACCAGCCCCCGGCGGTCCTTCACTTCGCGGTACAGGCGGGAGGTCTGCCCGTCGCCGATGATGGAGGATAGGAGGTCCCAGGCGAAGACGTCCTCATCCCGCATCGAGGGGCCCGGGAACCCGAGTTCGAGATAGGCGCGCTTGGCGTCCCGCTCCTGGATCATCACGCGGATCCCCTCCTGCGGCGGTTCGGCGGGGATCTCCATACGCGGGGGGGCATGCCCCTTCAAGGGGAGAAACGCCTTCTCGATCATCGGGCGGGAGGCGACGGGGTCCACGCCCCCGGCGATCACCAGCACCATGTTCCCCGGGTAGTAGTATTTCGAGAAATAGGAGACGAGATCCTCGCGCGAGGTCTTCCGGATCGTGTCCGCGTACCCGATCACGGGGCGCCCGTAGGGGTGGACCCGGTACGCCTCGCGGAACAGCGCCTTCCAGACGACCCTTCCCGGGTCGTCCTCGTTCATCCGCAGCTCCTCGAGGATCACTTCCCGCTCGCGTTCGAGCTCTCCCGGATCGAACACCGAGTTGCCCAGGGTGTCGGCCAGGATGTCCAGCGCGTTCTCCAGGTACCTGCCCGAGATCGTGATGTGGTAGACGGTCTGGTCGAAGCTCGTGTAGGCGTTGATCTCGCCGCCCAGGGCCTCGACCTCCCGGGCGATCTGGCCGGGACCGCGCTTTTTGGTCCCTTTGAACGCCATGTGCTCGAGAATGTGGGACATCCCCGCCCGGCTTTCCGGCTCGGTCGTGCTCCCCGCCTTGACCCACACCTGCACCGCCACCACCGGAGAGGAGGGGTTTTTCCGGATCACCACCGTCAGGCCGTTCGCTAGCGTGTATTTCTCGATCAACTTGGCCCCCTCCGGCGCGGGAATCTCTCCCGCCGCCACGACCGCCGCACCCGACAGGATCCCTGCCAGGAGAACCGCAAACACCATTCTGCGAACCATCACCCTCTCCGAAAGCGAAGCCCTCTCGCGATATTTGCCAAACAACAGATGTCCCGCCGGCCGGTTTGGTTCCCGAAGCTACACCGCCGGCGTCCCCCGGCCGGCTCTCCACAAGCGGGCCAGCAGCGCCGTCAGGAAGACCGCCATGACCAGCCGCACGCCCAGCATGATCGTCGCGCTTCCCCCGATCACCACGAAGATCAGGGTATCTTCCACCACGGCGTGGCACGTCGCCAGAAACAGCCCCATCAGGAAGAGCTCCCGGGGGGGCAGGCGCTTTTCCTGCGCGACGCGGATGAGGATCCCGGCGCCGTAGGCGATCCCCAGGAATATCCCGGTGAAGAGCGGGAGGGCGGCTTCCCGGGTCAGCCCGATCCCGCGCATGAGGGGATCCACCCCCTCCCCCGCACGACGGAACACCGGCAGGTGGCGCAGCAGTTCGAAGAGCGTCACCAGCGGGACGATGATGAGGACCAGCTTCCCGGCAAGCTTCATCGCGCCCAGGAGGGCGATCCCCACCGCCTCGATCATCTCAGGCCGCCATCCGGTGGACGGCGTGGAGCGCGATCCCGGCGGCGGCGGAGATGCCGATCCGGCAAAGGGAGAGGAATCCCCCCCGCGCCCCGGTGCTCCGCAGCACGCCACCCTCCACCACCAGGTTGTGCGCGATCCCCATCATCAGGCCGCACTGGGTCACCTGAAACGCGTCGAGGTGAAGGGGAACGAGGATGGCGATGGCGGCATAGAGGTTCAGGAGGAACGCGGCGATGAACGCGAACGCGGCCGGGCCGGGAAGCCCGAACAGCCCCATCGCCGGTGCGAAGATCCCCCCGAGGAGATCGATGACCGGGGTGCGCTTCAGGAGGTCCACCGCCACGTAGAGCGGCAGCGTGATTTTCAGGATCTGCAGGGAGGTGCGCAGCCCCGCGGCGACGCCGGTGCGGAGCCGGGCGCGGAAATCGGGAATCGTTTCTTCCATGCCGCGCCCGGGTTCCCGCGGGCTTTTCACTTGACCGCGATCAGCTCGACTTCGAAGATGAGCGTGGCGTTGGGGCCGATCTCGCGGCCCGCCCCGCGCTCGCCATAGGCGAGGTTCGACGGGACGAAGAGCTGCCACTTGTCGCCTTCCTTCATCTTCTGCAGGGCTTCCGTCCATCCGGCGATCACGCCGTTCACGGGGAAGGTCGCCGTCTGGCCGCGCTTGTAGGAGCTGTCGAACTCCGTTCCGTCGATCAGGGTGCCCCGGTAGTTGGTCTCCACCGTGTCGGTGGACTTGGGGGTCTTTCCCTTTCCGGACTGGATCACCTTGTACTGGAGGCCGGAGGGCAGCGTGACGACGCCTTCCTTCTTCCCGTTTTCGGCGAGGAACGCCTCCCCCTCCGCCTTGTTCTTCTCCGCCAGCTTCCGTGCCGCTTCGGCCTGCTTCGTCATCATTTCCTGCTGTAGGGCGGTCATCGTGGCGCGGTACTCCTCTTCGTTCATCAATGTCTTCCCGCCGGAAAGGGCGTCCTTGAGCCCCCTGGAGAGCAGGTCCGCGTCGACGTCGACGGCGTCCCGCTGCAGGTTTTTCCCGATGTTCATCCCGATGCCGTAGCTCACCTTGTCTTTCTGGGTCTTCAGCACCACCGCTTCCTCTCCGAACGCCTGGCCCGCGAACAGCACAACGGCGAAGACCGCGATCCACCGGACGATCATGGATGTTCCTTTCTCCCCCCCGCAACGCGGTTGATAGAATGTAGTGTAAGGATTGTATCACCCGGCGAT